>DATIGQ010000029.1 GCA_035454605.1 Terriglobales bacterium | reverse complement strand
CGGCGGCCATGCTCGCCTTCTGCCGCGAACATGCCATTCCTCACCAGGTCTGTGGAAAGCTGGTGGTGGCCACAAATCCGGAGGAGGTGACCGCACTCGACGGCCTGCTTCACCGCGGCCAGGAGAATGGCGTACCGAATCTCGAAGTGGTCGGGCCGGAGCAGATTCGCCACCTGGAACCGCACTGTTCCGGACTGGCGGCGCTGCGCGTGCCCGGCGGCGCCATCACCGATTACGCGGCCGTGACCCGCAAGTACGCCGAACTGGTGCAAGCGGCGGGAGGCGAGGTGCGCACCGCGGCACGGGTGGAAGCCATCCACCAGCAGAACGGGCGAATCATCGCCGAAACCCCAGCGGGCAAGTTCTCCGCTCACCGGCTCATCAACTGTGCTGGCTTGCACTCCGACCGGGTGGCTCGCCTGGCGGGCGCCGACCCCGGCGTCACCATCGTGCCTTTTCGCGGCGAGTACTACGAACTGACGCAGGCCAGGCAAGCGCTGGTCCGAGGTCTCATCTATCCCCTGCCTGACCCGAAGTATCCCTTCCTGGGAGTGCACCTGACTCGGCATCTGGACGGGCGCATCACCGCCGGACCCAATGCGGTGCTGGCCCTCAAGCGCGAAGGCTATCGCAAGACCGATCTGGACCTGGGTGACACCCTTTCCTTGTTCGGCAGGGCGTCCTTCTGGCGGATGGCGGCACGATACTGGCCCAGCGGCGTGGAGCAGATGTATCGCTCATGGAGCAAGAGCGCATTCACCCGCAAGCTGCAGCGTTTGCTGCCGGAGGTACAGGAGTCCGACCTGGTGCCGGGCCAGACCGGCGTGCGGGCGCAAGCGGTCGACCCGGACGGAAAACTCGTGGACGACTTCCGCATCGTCCGCGAGCAGCGCATGATCCACGTGCTAAACGTGCCCTCGCCCGCCGCTACGGCATCGCTGGCCATAGGCAAGGTCATCGCGCAGATGCTGGAAGAGATGGGCTGATTCGCAGCGTACCTCGCGAACCCACTAGTCCGCCGCCGAGGTAGCGCGTCTCCGCTTGGCTTCTCCGGCTTCCAGAATCAGCTCCACTTCCGCGGCATCCACATCACTCACCATTGGGATGCCGCTCACGCGACTGGCTTCCGGGGTGAGCGCGGCGATGTCGCTGCGGCTGATGTACTCGAGGGAGAACTTGCGCGCGCCGGCCATCAACTGCCGCAGCCCCTGGGCCAGGCGCTGGTAGTACGTGTAGATGCCGAGGGCGCCGGTGGGCAACTGGCTGAAGCGGTCGCCGAGTTTCTCCCGCAGCTCGGGGGCGGACACGAAAACCTCGTCGACAGTGGTCCCAAAGCGCTCGATGTAGATAGGCAGGCTCTGCGCCTCGATGGACTTCCCGATGGTCTTGGCGACCATGGCCGCGGCCAGCGGCGAGCGCGCCATGCCGATCAGCTTCACATAGGGAGCGCACAGCGCGAATCCCTTGAAGATCTGGTCCTCGAAGGTGAAGCCTCCGGCCAGGGCAATGGGTGGAACATATTCGCCCTTCTTCTCCAACCGCGCCAGATACTCTTTCAGCAGGGAGAACAGCTCGATTCCCGGAACGCCCCACTCGTTCATCATGCGCCAGGGGGACATGCCGGTGCCGCCGCCGGCGGCGTCCACGGTGAGCAGGTCGAGCTGGGCCAGGGACGCGTACTTCACCGCCCGCGCCAGATCGGCGGGACGATAGGCGCCGGTCTTCAGGGTCACGTACTTCGCGCCCAGCTTGCGCAACTGCTCCACGCGCTTCATAAAACCATCTTCCGTGACCATGCCCACGCGCGAGTGGCGCTCGAATTCGTGAAAGCTTCCTTTCTTGAAGGCGTCGATCACCAGCGGATTGGAAGGGTCGGGCAAGACCACGTAGCCGCGGTGCTGCAGCTCTTGCGCCTTGGTCAGGTCCTTGATTTTCACCTCACCGCCAATGTCCTTGGCTCCCTGGCCCCACTTCAGCTCCACCGCCGTCACGCCCAGCTTCTCGATGGCGTATTCCTGCACGCCCAGTTGGGTGTCTTCCACGTTGGCTTGCACGTAGACTTCGCCGTAGCCGTCCATCTGCCAGTCGCGGAAACACTTCACCCGCCAGGCCAGGTCCACGCTGGAGACGACCTTGCCGCCGGCGAAGGTGGATTCCATGTCCATCCCCACCACGTTCTCGCCGATGGCGATGCCGGTGCCGGTGATGGCCGCGCCGGCCGCCAGCCCCGGCCAGTTGTTCTTGGCCACGTTGGTGGAACCCATGGCTGCCAGCGTGAACGGCAGCTTGTAACGGATGCCCTGGTCGCGTCCGATGCCGACCTCCAGATCCACGTTGGGGAACAGAGCGCGGTTGGAGTCCGGCTGGATGCCCCAGGCGCCGGTCGCCCGTCCCAGGATGGTGAAGTGCGACAGGTCCACCGGGTAGTCCTTCACGCCGGCGGTGGTGACGATGCCGAAGGGCTGCGGATAGATCATCTCGGGTCCGCGGTAGGCGGACTTGCCGATCTCGCACATTCCCACGCAGCCATCCACGCAGGTGGCGCACATGCCGCTGATGGGGACCACGGCGTCTTCCGTGCGATTCTTGGTCAGCGTGGCCGCGGACGCATTCAGGCGCGAGTAGGTCATTTGAGTTCTCCTGTCGGAATCTTGAGAAGTTCGTTCTTGACGCGGACGTCGGGACGGAACGGCCCGCTCAGCTCGCAGGCGTGGCACGGATCCAGAGAGCACATGGCGTGGTCGTAGCTCTGCAAGCAAACGGTGGCGAAGTTCAGGCAGCCGCTGCACAGCGTGGTGTCGGCCTGCGGTCCGGCGCAGCGCAACTCGCACACCGGGCAGATGTAGAGGCAGGCGCCGCACTGGCGGCAGCGGTCGGAAGTCATGTCGAAGGGACGGGAGACGCGCCGGTTGCTGCCGCGCCCGGCGAACCCGATGGCCCCGGCCATCATCTGCTGCTCGCACATGCGCACGCAAAGCCCGCACTGGATGCAGATCTCGTGCTCGGCGTCGTAGCGGCATATGTTGGCGCCGTAGCGGGAGGCCAGGTCCTGGATGCGCTTGGACGAGGGACAGGTGGCAACATACAGCTCCAGCAGCAGGCGCCGCGCACGCTCCACGCGCTCGGAGTGCGTCCACACCACCAGGCCGTCCTCGGCCGGCAGCGTGCAGGCGCTCAGCAGCTTGCGCGTACCGTTACGCTCCACCTCGACCACGCACAGGCGGCAGGCACCGGCGGGAGTGAGCCCGTCGTCGTGGCAGAGCGTGGGAATGGGCAGCCCCAGGAAGCGCGCCGCGTCGAGCACGCTCATGCCGTGTTCCACCTCGGTCTCGATGCCGTTGATCTTCAGACTGGGCACGGGATCGCTCCTGTCGAAACCAGCACGGCCTTGGGTTGGCACACCTCCATGCAGGCGCCGCAGCGCGTGCACTTGGCAGCATCGATGGTGTGCAGCTTCTTTTTCTCGCCCAGGATGGCTTCCCCGGCGCACACCTTCACGCACGCGCCGCAGCCATCGCAAAACACGGGGTCAATCTCGTAATAGATGAGCTGCTTGCAGACCTTGGCCGGGCATTGCTGGTCGCGGATGTGCGCCAGGTACTCGTCGCGGAAATAGCGCAGCGTGGTCAGCACCGGGTTGGCCGCCGTCTGTCCCAGCGCGCACAACGAGGTCTGCCGCATCAGCCAGCCCAGGTCCTCGAGCAGGGCCAGGTCTTCTTCTTTGCCATGTCCGGCGCAGATGCGCGTCAGGATCTCCCGCATGCGCTGGGTTCCCTTGCGGCAGGGGAAACATTGGCCGCAGGATTCGTCCTCAAGGAATTCCATGAAGTAGCGGGCCACATCCACCATGCAGGTGGACTCGTCCATGACCACCATGCCGCCCGAACCCATCATGGAGCCGGCCTTGGTCAGCTCGTCGTAGTCGATGGCCAGGTCGATCAGGCTGGCGGGGATGCAGCCGCCCGAGGGTCCGCCGATCTGGATGGCCTTGAGTTCCTTGCCCCCGGGTATGCCGCCGCCGATCTCGTAGATCATCTCCCGCAAGGTGATTCCCATGGGCACTTCCACCAGGCCGGTGTTGTTGATCTTGCCCACCAGGGAGAAGACCATCGTCCCCTTGCTTTTTTCCGTGCCGATGGCGGCGTACCATTCCGGCCCGCGGTTGAGGATCACCGGCACGCTGGCCCAGGTCTTGACGTTGTTGATGACCGTGGGCCGGTTCCAGAGTCCGCGCTGCGCCGGATAGGGAGGTCGCGGCTGCGGTTCGCCCACTTTGCCCTCGATGCTGCGGATCAGCGCCGTCTCTTCCCCGCAGACAAAGGCGCCGGCGCCTTTCACCACGTGCACACGGAATCGCTGGCCGCTGCCCAGGATGTTGTCGCCCAGCAGGCCATAGTTCTCGGCCTGCTCGATGGCGACCCGCAGATGCTCGACCGCCAGCGGGTACTCGGCGCGCACGTACACGTAGCCTTCTTCCACGCCCAAGGCGAACGCCCCGATGATCATGCCCTCCAGGATGCTGTGCGGGTTGCCTTCCAGCAGGGAGCGGTCCATGAACGCGCCGGGATCGCCTTCGTCGGCATTACATATCAGGTAGCGGGGAGCCGGATTCTGCCGGCAAAAGCCCCACTTCACGCCCGTGGGAAATCCCGCACCGCCCCGGCCTCGCAAACCCGAGCGCTTCACCTGGTCGATCACTTGCTCCCACGTCATGCCGGAGAGCACCTTGCCCAGCGCCGCGTAGCCGCCCACGTTCAGGTAGTCGTCGATGTTCTTGGGGTCGATGCGGCCGTTGTTGCCGAACAGCACCCGGCGCTGCCGGGCGTAGAACGGAACTTCGTCCTCGCGCACGACCGCCTGCCCGCTCGCAGGATCTCTGTAGAGCAGCTTCTCCACCGGGACGTGGCCGTCGGCGATGCTGGCGACGATGGCGCGCGCGTCGCTGGAGGCCACCTTGTTGTAGAACGTGCCCTCCGGCCAAACGATCATGATGGGGCCGCGCTCGCAAAAGCCGTGGCAGCCCGTGCTCTTGACGTCCACCCCGTCCTTCAGGCCGGCCTTCTCCACGTTCTTGCGGAGCGCCGTCAACACGTCCCCTGCACCCGCCGCCGTGCAGCCGCTGCCCGCGCATACGGTCAGGCAGGGGCGCGTGGGGTCGCGGGTCGCGGCCAGTCGCGCCCGGTAGGCCTCGAGTTCGTTAACGGACGCCAACCGTGGCATTGAGCTCTCCTGTGGCTACTTTCTCTTCTTCAACACGCTGCGGCTGGCGGTATTTGTTCAGCACGCTGCGCACCCGGGCCTGCGTCAGGTGGGGATGGGTGTTGGCATCCACCCGCACCACCGGCGCCAGGCCGCAGCAGCCGATGCATCGCACCGTGAGTACCGTGAACTCACGGTCTGCGGTGGTGCCCGGTTGCGGCAGCTTAAGCTCGGTCAGGATGCGGTCCAGCACCCGCGGCGCGCCGCGCACATGGCAGGCGGTTCCCAGGCAGACCTGCAACTGGTGACGGCCCCGCGGCACCAGGCTGAAGCAGCGGTAGAACGTGGCAATGTGGTAGACGTCGGTGAGAGGAACCCTCAGCTTGCGGGCTACGCGTTCCAGCGCCGCGTACGGCAGGTAGAAGTACTTGGCCTGAATCTCTTGCAGGATGGCGATGAGGTTAGCGCGCCGGTCGTCGAACTGCTCCAGTATGGGTTCCAGCTGCTCGACCGCTTCTTCCATGGACATGATTCCGATCTCACCCCCGGGAGGACGTCCGTGCCCTCCCACCTTGTCGCTGGGCAGCCGGCTCCGGATCAGGCCGGCTTCACTTACTCCTTGGGACTGCGGCGCAGTGGATGATTCCCCGGCCAGGGACGCAGCTCGCGGCAGTCTTTCGCGGCCGCGGCCGTCTCCAGGAGCTGGCTCGAATGGGGCAGCTCGTGCGTGATCTCGTCCAGGTAGACCTGGATCTTGCGCCCCAGTTCCGGATCCGAGAGCTTCCGGACCACGTCCGAGTGGTTCATGTGGCCATCGCCGTGACACATCGGACACAGCACCTTGCCGGTGTTTTCCATTGGTCGGCACCTCCTGCGCTGAAAAGAGGCTCCGAGGAGGCGCAGCAGACGGGCCGCGAGGCAAATCCTGCGAAGTCGCTTCCCTGCCTTCCTAGGCTCGCATCCCGTCGCTTCGGCGGCTGTGACCGGAATCACGACCGGCAGTGACACCCCTCGACCAGCGTCGGCAGAACCAGGTGTAAGCGATTGAAGAGATTGAAGCGGTCGCAAGGACCCTGGCGAGCTACGGCTTTTTCAATCGACACCCTACGCCGGTCGCTTACTCGAGTCTGGTAGACCTGCGCCGGCCCCGACGGCAGATTCGAGCATCCCGTTCAGCAGGCCCGAGGCGGACAGGTAGAGCGGCGAGGCCGACCTTTCCAGTTGCGCCTGGAAACGGGCGAGCCACAGCTTGCAGTGTTCGTCCAAGAATCGGTCATAGGCTCGTCGGGCAACGGCCGCCTCGTCTTCGAGACCCTCGTGCGATGCGAAGGCCACCTTCACCGCCAGATAGCTCAGGAAGTCCAGCTCGACGGCGAGATGGTCCGGTACCTCGGCAGGCGGTGGAGTGGGCCGGTAGGCGAACGCCTCATAGAAGCCCGAAATGTCGGCGAGCATGGGACCACGACCCGCCAGCGCATTGTCATCGTAGGACGAGGCACAAGCGGGAATGCCTCCCGCGCCGAGCACGCGGTGAAACTCTTGTTCGCACTCCGCCAGCGTCAGTTGCTGCCGCATCTCTGCCATCTCCCGAAGTTCCGCGGAGACTTCCGGCATGAGCCCAAGGAGCTCCGCTTGCGTTTCCTCGGTGGGCAACCGGAAGTACAAGGAGAAGAAGCGCCAGGCAGCCGCCCGGGCCAGCCAGCTCAAGACTTCCTGTTCGGCAGACGTAATCATCATTTCTCCACCAGCTTGAAGGGGATCCACCCGGAGCGCATCTTGCGCGACCCGGTGTGTTGCTTGTCTCCGTCCCAAATGGCGAATGCGACGTAGCCGCGCTTACCGACCTCCAAATCGCCCAGTTCGGCGCCCGGACGCAGCGGACGCGCGATGGTGGTCATCCACTTCCCGTCCTTCCACACGCCATGTCCGCGCGCTGTCTGTGCGGGTGTAGGCGTGGTATTGCCGAAGCCCTCGGCCATCAGCACTTGCACCGGGCCGGCGTTGGAACGCGCCAGGATCGGATTGCCAGCGGCGCGGGCGGGCGCATAACGCTTCTCCATCTCTTCCCGCGCCGAAGGATTGGCCTGGAAAGGATAGTGATCGGGCGCGGCGTTCGGGTACAGGGTGGCGATGCGGTCGCCCTTGCCGGCCGCGCGGCGCTCGTCATCGTCCTGCCAAAGTGACTTCCAGTACCAGATGCGTACCCCTTTGCCGCGCTCTCCCATGGCCGGGCTGGGCACGTCGGCAGCCTGCGCCAGCGGGAACTGAATGGCGGCGGCGTCCGATCCCTTTCCCGGCCGTGGAATGAGGTCTTGCGTGGCGTCTTCCCACTCCAGGCGGAACACGACCCAATCCCCGTTGTGCAGCGCTCTCACGTTCACCAGCGTGACGCCGGGCTCCAGCAGCTTGGGCTCGGCAATGTCCTGCACCATCAGCTTGGCCGGATGTTCGGTAGCCTGCTGCCAGAGCGACGACGTCGGATCCTCGAACGGCAACGGGGCGGACACGTATTTCGCGGCCACCTGCTGGGTGTCCACCTGCGGTCCACGCTTGCAGCCTGCGAGCGCGATCCCCGCGATAAGGAAGAGAACAAGAATCCTGCGGCGCATGCTGGTCTCCTTCTACGTCGTGTTGCTGCGCATGATCTGGTAGATCCGGTCCTGGGCCGGCCGGAAGTGCACCGGCTCGTAAATCGGCACGCGGACGATCTCTTTGCGATGGTCGTCCAGGGCCACCGCCTGGTCCCCCACGATCTTGAAATAGGGGATGGTGTGTTCCGTCGAGCCGAAGAGCGCGAACAGGCCGGCCAGGGTCTTGTCGTCCTTGGCATTGCGATAGGTCTGGATGGCCGCCTCCACTCCGGGTCCGAACATCTGCTCCAGGAAAGGCGGCGGAACCTGGATCGGGGGAACGTAGTACACGTTCGGCTCCAGCCCGTACTGCGGGTAGAGCGGCAAGGCCAGCTTGCGCACGTGCACCAGGTAGTCCACGGGATTGTCTTCCTTCGCTTTTTCCGGCGGCGAGATCCATCCCTGCAGCCGGATCTTGCCGATGCAGTTCACGAAGCACTGTGGCTGGATCCCTTGCTCGATCTTGGGGTAGCACGCGATGCACTTCTCGCTGGTGCCGGTGGAAGGATTGAAATACACCTTGCCATACGGACACGCCTTCACGCACTCCTGGTATCCGCGGCAGCGGCTCTGGTCGATGACCACGATGCCGTCCTCCGGCCGCTTATAGATGGAAGAGCGCGGGCAGGACGCCAGGCACGCCGGGTAGGTGCAGTGATTGCAGATGCGCGCCAGGTAGAACATCCACATCTGCTGCGGCAAGCTCAAGTGACCGCCGCGCTCGACCGTTCCGTAGATCTCGTCCTCGCCCACGTTGGGGTACATGTAGTCGATGTCCAGCCGTTCGGTGCCCAGCACCCGCAGCCCGGACGGCGTTCCCTCGAACACCGTGCGCCCGGCGTATACGTTGCCCTCCCACTTCTGCGGGCCGAGTTGCTCGAGCACCTTCAGGTCCCAGGCCAGCGGGTAACTGCCGTAGGGCTTGGTCTCGACGTTGTTCCACAGCATGTACTCCTGCCCGCGGCCACTCGTCCACGTGGTCTTGCAGGCCAGGGTGCAGGTCTGGCACTCGATGCATTTGTTGATATCGAAGACGGCGCCGAACTGCCGCTGCGGGCGGTTCTCGGAGTACCAGTAGCTCATGGTGCGGCCGATTTGCCAGTTGTAGACGCGAGGCATGGCTTCACTTTCCCTTCTTGTTGATGAATTCGCCTTTCAGGTATCGCTGCATGGCGTCGTTCTCATAGCCGGGACGCAGGCCGAGTTCGGCCGGCCGCCATAAGCCTTTGGCATTCAGCCCGCCGGGCTCGGCCCGGGTGATCTTCACGATGGATTCGCGCGGCGAGCCGGTGGGACAGTGCGAATCCGGTAAGAAGCCCTGGCCCATGGCGTGACCCATCAGTTCCTTGCGGTTGAGCGAGTCGGTCATGAGCGTGGGCTTCAGCCAGCCACGCGTGGCGCTCTGATGACTGCCCTGGCGGAACATCGCCTGGTAGTTGGTTTCGGAGTTCTTGGCCAGCCCGTCCGGACGCGTCTCGGCGGCCTTCACACTGCCCGGCGTGGCGGCGTACATGTTGAACCACATGCGGGTGACGCCCCGCGGCGTGCCCGGGTAGTAGCGCGCCCGACAGAGCAGCCGCGCCACCTTGTAGGCCGGGTCGCTCTTCTTCCACCCGCGATATGGCCGGTCCGAAGGATCGGAGTCGATCCAGACGTAATCGCCGTCCTCGACACCGAGTTCCTTGGCATCTTCGGGATGGATGTCCACGTAGCCTTCAGTGACAAACGGCATGCGCTTGTCGTGCCGATAAAGGTCGCCGAACGGCCCGAAGAGCACCGCCACCATGTCCGTGTCGATAGGAGTGGTATGCGAGCCGTGGCGGTACTTGGGCGTATGGAAGATGAAGCGGTAGCCGTCCTTGGCCAGCGGGTGCTGCGTCTTGGCGACTTCGCTCCATGGCTTGATGACGTTGCGCACCTGGCGGGTTTCGCAGGACAGGTCGTCCTCCTCCAGGCCGTACACTCCCGGCGCTTCCGCGCGGAAGCAGGGATGCGGCGAACCCACGATGACGTTGGGCTCGTAGAAGGTCGAGTCCACCGGCTCGCGGTACACGGGCAGGTTTTCCCCGTAGGCAATGAACTCGTTCTCATCGCGGTAGAACTCCAGCCGGCCGGTGCGCGTGTACCAGGGCTTGGAGTCGTAGGTCTGCTCGTAGCCGCCGTTGCGCGGCGAGGTGCGGGTCATCATGAGCGCAGGAATGCCGTTTTTCGCTTTGCTCTCCAGCTCATCGATCTTGTAGCCCTTGGTGGCGGAACTGGCGGTGAGGATGCGTTGCAGGTAAACGTCCATGCGCCCTTCGCGCACGAACTTGAAGTAGTCCAGAATCCGCGTGTCGCCGGTGATCTTGGCCAGCTTCTCGGCCACGGCCGCCACAGCCTCGGCGTCGCCGCGGGTTTCGAAGATGCGCGGCAGCGGTGTGCGCGGAAAGACCTGCAGGAACGGATTGGTCACCGAGGCGGTCATGTCGGGCTGTTTCATCTCCGCCCAGGAATCGATGGCGAACACCACGTCGGCGTATTCGCAGGACGTGGACCACCACCATTCGTTCACCGCCACCATTTCCATCCTTGGCAGGACGTTGTTCACCACGTTGTAGTGCCACTTCACGTTGCCCAGGATGGAATTGGCGTTGGCGAACCACAGCGACTTGGTAGGCGTCGGCATGTGGCTCTTGCCGGTGAACATCCTCTTGCCCACTTTCAGCGGATGGTCTTCGTGGTTGTAGTAGTGGGCCGATTCCGCGCGCCAGTACTGCTTGGGGCGCGCCGGCTTGGCCGGGTCGAGTTCGACATCGAACGGGTTTTCCATCATGTACTGCGGCAGGCCGTTGAACAGCGCGATGCGATAGTTGCCGGCGTAGCTGCCGATGTTGCCGCCGATGTGGCCGATGTTGTTGGTCAGTGCCGCCAGCAGGAACTGCGTTCGATCCTTCAGGTCGTTGTTGAAGAACTGGTTCGGCCCCATGCCGATGGCGAACAGCGTGTTGCCGTTGTTCGCGGCAATGTCTCGCGCCAACTGCTCGATGCTCTGCTGCGGCGCCCACGTGATCTGTTCCGTGGCCGCGGGTGAAAAATTGTCCATGGCGTACTGCTTCACCAGGTCGAAGACCGGGCGGCAGGTCACGCGTTTGCCGTCTGCCAGCGTGACGTCGAACTTGCCTTCGAGCGCCGGGCTGAGTTTGGCTTTTTCGAAGTACGCTCCCACCATGTCGCGGGTGAGCGGCGCGGGAGCATTCTTCGCGCTGTCCCATATCACAGCGTCGTCCCATTGCTCGCGCAGGGCGGTGGGAACGTACTGCTGCTGCTGCACGCCAGGGGGAGGTGGTGTCTGCCCCTTGGGCAGCACGGCGGTGAAGTTGGAGAGCGGAGCAGGCGCTCGCGACGCATCCAGATCCGACGCCTTGAGCAGCTTCAGCGTGTCCATGCGAACCAGCAGGGGAAGGTCGGTGAAGCGCTGGACGAACTTCTCGTCGTACAGCTTGTCGCGCAGCAGGACGTGACACAGGCCGAGCGCCAGCGCCGGCGTCGTTCCCGGGCGCACGATGATCACGTCATCGCCCTTGTTGGCGGTGGCGCTGTATTCGCACGCGATCACCACCACTCGCGTCCCCTTCAGCCGCGCCTCGGTCAACCAGTGCGAGTCCGGCATCTTGGTGGTGATCCAGTTCATGCCCCACACCAGCACCAGCTTGGAGTGCTCCACGGAATGCAAGTCGAACTCCACCGTCTGGGTGCCCGTGACCATGGTGTGGCCGGGCGGGAGATCGGTGTGCCAGGAGTAGTTGTCCCAGCCCCGTCCACCCAGCGCCTGGTCGGGACCCACACCGCGGATCTTGGCGTCCATCAGCGCCAGCACGCCGGCCATGCGATACATCACCATGACGCGCGTCACGCCCAGCAGCGGCATGCCGCCGCGGAACTTCAGGCACTGCGTGCCTGCCCCCTTCATGGCCGCAATGGACTCCGGCTCGTAGTGCTGGGCCTCGAGCTTCTTCGCGCCCTCCGGACCGGAATAGGTCGTCGCGATGTTGTGCAGCGCGCGGGCTACATAATCCGAGGCCTGATCCCAGGTCATCTTTTCCCAGCCGTCCCAACCTCTCCGGAAATATTTCTCCGGGGGCTTGCCGTCAGAGTCACGCGGGAATCCCTGGTCCACCCACTCCTTGAATCCTTTGCGGATCATGGGATAGCGCACCCGGCGGTCGCCGTAGAAGCGGCGGGTGAGCGCCAGTCCTTTCTGGCAGCAGCGCGGATCCCAGCGGTGTGAAGTCTTGTTGCCCTGCAGGTCGGTCGCCTGTCCGTATCCCATGGTCGGCCCGATGCGCGTCACCACCCCGTTGCGCACGTAGGCGCGCAGCAGGCAGTTGTGCGTGTCGTTGGGCGCGCACAGGAAGACGAAGGAGTCATCCACCTTGAACAGGTCGCGGTAGACCTTTTCCCAGTCGCGGTCGGGATAGTGCTCCAAAGGATTCTCAATGGCGTCCAGGAACCAGGCCTGGGTCACGCCCGTGACCAGGGCGCCGAAGCCCATCGCCGATGCTTTTTGCAGGAATGCCCTTCGATCCATGTCGCTCTCCTACTGGCTTGTCTTGGCCTGCGCTTGCTCGACTTTGGCCTCCGGGTTCTTGCCCAGATCGCGGCGTACGAATGCCGCCAGGTCGAGCACCTCGGAGGCGGTCAACTTGGGAAAACGCACACTATTGCGTCCAAACGCCGGCATGGGTGTGCCTTCACGCCCGCGCACGATGGTTGCGGCAATGAACTCCTCGCTCGCCGCCTTCTGGAAACCGGCATTGGCCAGCGCGGGACCCAGTCCACCTTCGCCCTGCGCCCCGTGACAACCGGAACAGTTCGCGCGAAACAGGTCAGCGCCGTTCGCGGGATGGCCCGCGCCTTTTTTCCAGGCGGCGCGCGAACCCGACACCAGCGGCAGCGCCGTCGTGAAATCGACCAGCGCGCGGAGGCTGGCCGCGTCGTAGCGGGTGTAGCGCGGCATGGCCGTGCCCGGAGTGCCGGCAATGAGCGCCCGGTACGCAGCCTCATGCCGTCCGCGCACCCGGCTATCCGCGGTCGCCAGCGGAGAGCCCAGCGGCGTGCCTTCGCCGCGCTCGCCGTGACAGGCGGCGCAATCGGTCCGATACAGGCGTTCGCCAAGGGAGCGGTCGGAAGCGGAGCGCTCTACCTGAGCGAAGCTCGGGACAGACGTGAGACTCCGCAAGAAGGCGATGAGCGCCTTGGCATCCGCGGGAGTCAGGCTGGCTCCCGCTGCCGCCAGGCCCGGCATCTTGCGGCCCGGCCGTCCGTTCTTCAACGTGCTATCCAGAAACTCGTCGCTCGCCACATCGAGGAAGTCCGCCCTGCCGATTCCCGGGAAGCGCACCGCGAGCGATCCGTAGTTGCGTCCTTCTCCGTTGGCGGCATGGCAGCCGCTGCAATACGCACCGTAAAGCTGCTCGCCACTGAGCGCCGGCGGCGTCTCCCCGAGCACCTGGCGCCGGAGCCGATCCTTGGGCTGGAACTCAGCGGGAAGATCGCGGCTGCGCAGAAAGAGCGCGAACGTGGCCAGCAGGTCGGCCTCATCTCTGTTTTCCGCCATGGCCGGCATCTGGCTGGCGGGCACGACGCCCGCCGGGTCCATCAGATGGCGGCGCATGTAGTTGACCAGCGTCTTCTCGCCCGGCACGCCGGCAAAGCTCAGATCGCCGATGGGCTTACGTCCTGCTGCGTCCAGTGCCGGACCCTCATCCCCGCCGCGGCCCCGGATTTTGTGGCACCCCAAACAGCCGCGTTCCATGGCCAGGGCCTGCGCCTCGACCACCCGCGGCATGCCGACGCGCGTATGCAGGAAAGCGTCGATCGAACCCAGGTCGGCGGCTGCGATTTCGCCGTAGCTGGCCCTCCAGTCGCCCGTCTTGTCTTCGGCCAGCTTCTTCATGTGCAGCGCGTGCCAGTCTTCGCGGTAACCCTTCAGCCCTACGTAGGAGAGATCGGGAGCTGCACCCCTTCCACGGCCGTCCATGGTGTGACAGCTCAGGCAATCCAGGCTCTCGACCAGATGGCCTCCGCGCTCCAGCGTTCCTCGCGCCACCAGGGGCACGGAGTCGTGGCAGGTCCCGCAGCCCGCCGCTTGGTGTTGCGAGTCGAGCATCTGTTCGTCCCAGAAGGAGACGAACCCATGCGCGGCCTGCTTGCTGGTCGCGCGGCCTTGTCCGCCGTGGCACACCGTGCACCCGATCTCCTTCGGATCATGCGGAATTGCGGGATGTGCGCGGAACAACTTCTCTTCGGGCTGTGGAGCCGCGCTGCCCATACCCAGATGGCAGGAGACACAGCGGTCGGTCACGCCCAGCTTGGGTTTCCATATCTGCTGGATGGCGATGGGAATCTGCGCCGTTCCCGAACGCGCGGCCAGTTGGTTGTAGCGCTGCTGTACGTCGCGCCACTCGGCGAAGTAGGGCCGCAGCGGAGCCGACGCCAGAATCAATACGAAGATCACGCTCAGTCCCGCAAAGACGCGCATCAGCCGTCCTGGGCGGTAGTCCTCGGGATTGATCTGCGGGGTGCGCATCTCAGTAGATCCCGTCCCTCCATGGCAAAGTGAACTGCCAACCCGGACCGCGGAAAAACACGCCGATCACGGTGAGCGCCGTGCTCGCCAGCAGGAACCACAGGAAGATCCAAAAGGCCAGACTGCGGTCGCCCAGCCAGGCAATGATTCCGCTGTCGCTGTGGTGCACTGCCGGCAGAGTCATCAGCACTGCCACCAGCCAGAGCGGGAGAACGATCGGCCATACCGGGTGCGCGCCGGTGAACAGAAAGATCGCCGAGAGCGCGCCGACGCTGCCCCACAGCCAGGCCAGCTTGTGACGGGTGCGTGTCCGCCACAGGGCTTCGCGCTTCAGATTGACGTTGAAATAGGGAATGACCACCAGCGCCAGGATCACCAGCCCCGGCAGAAGCACTCCAGAGAAAATCGGCGGGTAGTAATGCAACAGCTCCTGTAGACCCAGAAAGTACCACGGAGCCTTGGCGGGATTTGGCGTCTTCTGCGGGTTCGCGATCTCCTCCAGGGGCGCGTCCGCGACGATCGCCAGCACCGCCAACCCCAGAGAGATGGCAACCAGCGCGACGCCCTCGCGCAGGAACAGGTGCGGCATGGACATCACCTGCGGCTCGTCGCTGGCGTCCACTGCCGGCTCCTGCTCGCCCTGCACCACCACCAGCCGGACCGGAGCCTTGCGCGCGTTGTCGTCCGTTTCAAGAACGAATTGTGGGCCGTGACTCTTCATGGTTCGGGTCTTCCTCTCACAACGCTCCCCGGCCCGACGCGTCCGGATTAGCGGACGACAGGACCGCCCCGGCGGGCTCGGGCTCCGGCATCGCAGGCTGTTCCTCTTGCCGTTCGCCGCCCGGCTCGCCGAGGTAGATCCCGCCATCCTTGCGCACCCGCCAGATGTGTACCGAGAGCAGCAGCACCAGGAAGAACGGCAGCACCACGCAGTGCAGCACGTAGAAGCGCAGCAGGGCGTTCTCGTTCACTTCAGTCCCGCCCAGCAGCAGAAACTTGATGTAGTGGCCGAAGTACGGCACCGAATCGGCCATGTTCGTGCCCACGGTCACGCCCCAGTACGCCAACTGGTCCCAGGGCAGCAGGTAGCCGGTGTAGGAAAGCAGAATGGTGATCAGCAACAACATCACCCCAATCACCCAGTTGAACTCGCGCGGCGGACGGTAGGCTCCCGCGAAAAACACCCGCACCATGTGCAGCAGTACGAGCGCCACCATGGCGTGCGCCGCCCAGCGGTGCAGGTTGCGCAGGAACGGTCCCATGTAGACCACGAACTGCAGGTCCTTCATGTCCTCGTACGCCCGCGGCACCGATGGGTGGTAGACAAACATGAGGAAGATGCCGGTGACGACCAGGATGAAAAATGTCGCCGCGGACAAACCGCCAAGGTAGAAGGTGCGCGTGAACTGGATGGCGCGCACGTTCACCTTCACCGGATGGATGTGGAGAAACAGATTGCTGAAGACCGCGAGCGAGCGGTTGCGATTGGTGTCCGCGAAGCTGTGACGAAAGACAGAGCGGAAGACGCGGTTCTGCGTCACGGCGTCTGCGATCCGGCGGTAGCGATGAACGGTTCGCGACATGGCTCAAACCTTCAGAATGACGTCGTGTTCGACGCGCTTGCTGACGTCCACGACCAGCGCACCCTGCTCCAGCGTCAGCAACAGCCGCGGCAGAGGCTTGGGCGCTGGACCATCGGTCACGGCACCCTCGGGCGAAAACTTGCTCCCGTGGCACGGGCAGAAGATGCGGTTGTTTTCGCGCTCGTATTGGGTCAGGCAACCCAGGTGCGTGCAGGTCGCGCTCATGGCGAAGAATCCATCCCGTGCGTGGACGACGTACACCTTCTGCTGCGGCAGCGCCACCAGGGTTCCCACCGGAATCTCCTCGGGCTTGCCGATGCGGAAACGGCGCTCTTCTTCAAACAGCACCTCCGGCCACATGAAGCGCACCGCGGTAATGAAGGTGCCGAGACCGGCCAGGCCCATGGCACCCGCGCCCACCAGGGCCAGGAACTCGCGACGGGTCTCGTCGGCCTCATCCAGCGGCATTCGCAGGTCGTCCAGCAAAGGCATCTGGTAAGCCTCCTTTCACAACACGCGGTCGGCCAGGGCCATGACCGCGGCTTCGTTGGCGCGATAGAGCGCCTGCATGGTGATCACGCTGGCCGGGCAGCGGCGCGCGCACAAACCGCAGCGGATGCAGATGGTTTCGTCCTTGATGAGGGCGGCGCCACGGCTGGCCAGGACCGTGGCCGGGGCGCCGTTGGGCAGCAGCGCCCGCGCTTCCGTGGCCCCGGCCGAAACGCGCACCAGCGAAACCAGGTCGATGCATTCTTCCGGACAGACATCGACGCAGCCGCCGCACTGGATGCATTCCGTGCCCTGCATGCGGGAGGAATCGAAGATGGTGTTCACCCAGCAGTGCAGGCAGCGGCTGCCCTCGGTCCGAGCTTCGGTCTCCGAAAGGCACAGTTCCACTTCCTCGCGCGGCTGTCGGCGCTCGATGGGCAGCACGGGAACGCGACGGCGAATGATGGTCTCGTAGTCGCCGCGAGCGAAGGGATGGTCGTAGCCAAAGGTGGGAAACACCCGGACCACGTATTTCTCGGGTCCATCCGTGCGTCCGGTCAGGTAGGTGTCGATGGACTTAGCGGCGCGCCGGCCGTCCCCCACCGCAGAGATAATGATGCGCGGGCCGAAGGCCACGTCCCCGCCGGCATAGATGCCGGGCACGGAGGTCGCCAGCGTCTCCGTGTCGACCACCACGGTCTGCTGCGGCGTGGTCTTGAGCCCGTGCTCCGGACCGAGAAAACTGAGGTCGGCGATCTGGCCGATGGCCAGGATGACGGTGTCACAAGGAATCTGCTTTTCACTGCCTTCGACGAACTGGGGAGAGAACCGGCCTTGTTCGTCGAAGACGCGGGAGACATCCAGCGTCTCCAGGCCGGTGACTCGGCCATTGCCCAGCACCGCCTTGGGCCCACGGCGATGGATCAGGCGGATGCCCTCGTGCGAACCTTCTTCGATCTCCTCGGCATCCGCAGGCATCTCATGGCGCGCCTCCAGCGAAACCATGGTGACGTGACGTCGCAGCAGGCGCGAGGCGGCCACCGCGGCGTCCACGGCCAGGTTGTGGTGCTCTTCGTCCGGTTCTGAAGTGCCGCCGAATCGGCGTGCGGTCCGGGCAACGTCGAAAGCCACGTTGCCCCCGCCCACCACCAGAACGTTCTCGCCGATATCCAGCGGCACCCCGAGATTCAGGTTGATGAGGAAGTCGAGCGCCGTGAGCACACCCTTCTTGTCTCCCCCCGGCAGCTTCAGCATCTTTCCCTTGCGGCAGCCGGTGGCCAGGAACACGGCGTCGAACCGGCTGCGAAGATCGGGAAACGTGATTCCCTTCCCGATCTCGAGCCCCAAGCGAAACTCGACGCCGAGGAAGCGCACGAAGTCGATCTCGCGCTCGAGCAAAGCCCGCGGCAGGCGGTACTCCGGGATGGCCAGCCGCATCATCCCGCCCGCCATGGGCGCGCCGTCGAAGATGGTGACACGGTGTCCCATGAGCGCCAGGTCATGGGCGCACGCCAGGCCCGCGGGGCCGGAACCGATCACCGCGATGCGCCCCGGGTTCGGTGCCCGCGGTCGCGGGCGCTCCACCACCTGCAGAATCTCTTCGAAGCTGAACTCGCTTTCCACGCCGTACTGCTCGTTGACAAAGCGCTTCATCGCGCGGATGGCGATGGGCTGGTCCAGTTGCCCGCGCCGGCAGGCGGCCTCGCAGGGATGCGCGCAGATACGGCCGCAGATGGAGGCCAGGGGGTTGGGCGCGCGCGCCAGCAGATATGCCTCACGGTAGCGCCCCTGCGCAATCAGGCTCACATATCCGCCGGCGTTGGTGTGCACCGGGCAGGCCGCGCGACAGGGGAAGTTCGTTTCCAGGTAGCGCAGATTCAGGGCATCTCGTCCGTCCCACCAGGAAGCACGCCCGGCGCACGGGTCTTTGCGCTCGGTTGCGCTCAGGCCGGGTTGCGCCATAGGGATCGACACCGGCTCACTCTTGCCTTTCCCCGGCACCCGCGGGGGATGGAGCGCTTGCTGCCAGGTCTCCGATCGTCGTCCCGCTCAGAAACTGCACATAAGCATCGCGCAACTTTTTCCAGGGCGCGTGCGCCGAACAGGGGCGGTCGTCGGTGCACTCAGGGTTGACGCCGAGCAGACAGTCCGGTTGTTCCAACGGACCCTCGAACACTTCCACCACATCGCGCAGGTGAATCTCTGCCGCTGGGCGGTCCAGGCGGTAACCACCCCGCGTGCCCCGCGAGGCTGCAACCAGACCCGCGTGCCGCAGCATGAGCATCAGCTTGGGCAAGTACTGCTCCGGCACGTGCGCCTCCCGCGCGAGATCGCGACCCAGCGACCATGCCCCTGGCCGCTCCTGGGCCAATCGAATGAGTGCGCGCATGGCGTACCGCGACGTGGCTGAGATCACGCCTTGTTAACCTCTGTATGAAGAAATCCACTTCTAGCTTGCCGCTCGCGGAAGTGCTGTGACCGCAATCACATGCGAAGGTGACGGCTCGAGGAGACGCCTCGCTATGTGACATTTGTCACAGCCTCTTCCACTGCCTCCCAGTAGCCTTCGCCCAGGCTCGGGAGGCCCTATGGGAACGATCACCAAAGAGAGCAGCGTGCGGGACGTGGTGGCCGGTCATCCAGCGACGCGCCGCGTCTTCGACCGACACGGCTTGCAAGGTTGCGGCGGCGAGCTGGGACCGAATGAGACGCTGGAGTTCTTCGCCGCCGTGCACCAGATGGACGTGGACCAGTTGATCCGCGAACTGGAGGCCGAGGCGCAGCGGCCCGGCGCGTCGACCTACGTATACCGCGAGACGCTGCCGGATTACATCTATCGGCGTTTCTTCAAGGCAGGTGTGCTGACCGTGTTGAGCGTGGGCTGTCTCTGGGGCGCGTTCAATCTCTGGACCATCGGGACGAAGGGCAGCTTTCTGCAGCTGGGACTGCTCTCTTCCATTCATGCCCACGCGCACGCCATGATCTTCGGTTGGATCGGCCTGTTCGTCATGGGCTTCGCCTACCAATCCTTCCCGCGCTTCAAGAACACCACGCTGTGGCGGCCGGAACTGGCCAACCTCAGCTTCTGGCTGCTGGCGGCCGGGATTATTGCCCGCGTAGTCGCGGAGTTGTGGCAGCCGGCGATCTGGGCCGTAGCGTTGGCGGCAACCTCGGCCATGGCGGAGATCTTGGCGGTCACGCTCTTTCTTCTGGTGCTCTATCGCACCGCCAGACAGTCGGTGGAGCCGCACAATCCGTACGAGAAGTTCATGGGCGCTGCCTTCCTCTGGTTCTTCGCCGGCACCGTGCTCAGTCACGTCTTCTTCTTCGCCAAGCTCACGGCCGCGAGCCAGGAGCAGCTCATCCACCGCATCGCGCTCATTGACGGCCCGCTGCGCGAGATCCAGTTGCTCGGCTTTGCCGCCTTCATCATCGCCGGGGTGAGCCAGCGGCTGGTGCCGACCATCTACGGCTTCCCCGCTCCCAAGCGCGACCGTCGTTCCTGGATCTTCGGCTTGATGATGGCCAGCCTGCTGCTGAACATCGCCAGCTACGTGCTTTTCCTCACCACCCGGAACCGCATCTTCGGCATTGGGCTGGAACTGGCCTACATCATGATGCCGATCTGGGCGGTGCTGCTGGTCCGGCAGATCAACCTCTTCGCCGCGCCCGAGAGGCCCGACCGCACTCTCAAGTTCATCCGCGCGGCCTACTTCTGGCTGCTGGTGGCCACCGCCATGATGCCGTTCTTCATTCCTTACAGCCTGCTCACCCACCAGGGATTCGCGCATGCCTACATGGGAGCGCACCGGCACGCATTCACCGTCGGGTTCATCAGCCTGATGATCATGGGTGTGAGCGCCAAGATCGTTCCCATCCTTGCCGGGGTAGACGCGCGGTCGCTCAGTTCGCTCTGGGGTCCGTTCCTGCTGGTGAACATCGGCAACACGGCCCGGGTGACGCTCCAACTGGCAACCGACTTCACACCCGTCGCCTTCCCGCTGGTCGGCGTCACGGGATTCATTGAGGTCGTCGGTCTGGCGTGGTGGGGCATCGAGCTGTGGCGCACCATGAACCTGGCGAGCACACACCGTCCGAAGCAACTGGTCATGCCTCTCCCGCTTGGTGCTCGTTAGCTTTTCAGCAGCCAGGGCGACTATCGGCGCCAGTTGAGTTCGAGGTAGGAAAACCGGCCATTCCCGGCGTCGGGATAACTGGCGGCGATCGCGCTGCGCGAGAAGGCTCCGCCGAGATAGAAGGACAGTGACACCTGGGGACTGACCTTCCAGTCGGCGCTCACGTCGGCGAAAGTGGCCAGACTCTTCCGCCCACCACTGGGGCGGCCCACATATCCGAACGTGGTGTCCTGGAACGCGCCGCCACCCAGATACCAAAGGTCACGGGAGTTGCCCAGTCGCAGCCAGTGGATGTCGCTGCGCAACGTCACCTTGGCGTGTGGCCGCAGGATCAGCTCCGCGAAGGCGTCCTCGTTGTTCATCAGGTTGAAGAACGGAAAGCGCGCGTAGATGCGCGGTGTGGGCAGCACCTGAAAGAAAGTGTTGTGGTCGCCGTCCGCCGGGTCGCCGTCGCCGGAGGAGCGGAAGTAACCCAGCCGGAACCAGGGCTTGAGCTTCCAGGGGGACTGGTAGCCCGCTTCGACTGCGCCCGCGCCGGCACTGTGGGTGAGCGCGCCCCAATCGCCGAACTGCCACGCCCCCCACAGGAGCACGTCCACTTTGCCGCCGCCCGCGGAAAAGACGTCGAGGTAGTGTCCGCCGACCGTCGTCACGCGGATGTTCTCGTGGTCGGCCCGCCGCACCGGCAGCGGCCGGTTGTCCACTTTCAGCGCCCCGCGGCCGTCATGGTAGTGCAGGACGAACGCGCGCCACTCACCCGTAGCCTGCTTGTGAACGACGCGCGTATAGGCGCCGTACATCACATCCACGTCGAGATCGATGCTGCCGTGGGTGTCGAACACGCCTTGCGTGGCGCGTCCCCCCATGACCGTGATGTTCGAAGCCGGTGTCGAACGGGAATACTCGACTCCGTCGAAGCTGCGACCCACATGCGAAAAAGCGAAAGTGCCGATCAATCGATGGGCAATGCGGTCGCGCTTGAGCGCGGCCAATGTGGCGTCCTTGGGAGCCGTTTCGGCTCCATCGACAAACTCATAGCGGCCCAGTCGCAAGCGGCTGGCCTTGTCGCCACCCAGTCCCTTCAGCCGGACGTACGCCTGCTTGGGGAACACGCCGGCAACGTTGCGGTCAAAATCGTTGGCCGCGAAGTAGCTCGCTCCCAGGCCCAACTGACCCTGCGGGGCGGGTGCGATGGCATTGTCCGGCAACCCAAGCAGCGTCGGCTGAGCCAGTTCGATCTGCCAGTCCCAGGTCTCGCGATCTTGCCCGATTCCCAGGCGCAATTGTGAGGCGAGGAATTCATAAGTGCCATCGGCCAGTGGCGTGTCGAACCAGTCCCAGTTCTCCAGCCGCAGGCGCACCTGCACCGTCACCTTGAGGGGGAATTTCTTCGGAGTCGGACTGTCGTCAGTCTGCGCCGCCGCAGGACTTGCCGCCAGCGTCAGCGCAACCAGGATGGCCGCCAGCAACCCCGCGCCAAGCCCATGAGCCGTAGCCGTTCTGCTCCGGATACCCGACATTCGGCCTGATTCTTGCGAAAGCCGCAGCAGCAGTCGGTGATGAAGGTCACAACCCTTTCGGCTAGCGCGGGCCTGCGTTATGGTCGCCGGCGACCTTTGTGTTCCGCGTTGCAACCGAAGCGAGAGCCGTCCCGGAATCCGGGTTCCAAAAACGCGGGTCCCGTCCCTGGCTGTCCTCGGGCCGGGCCACCAGCGGATTCAGCCATTCGATGACCGCGGCGTATCCCAGGCTTTCCGGATCGTGCTGCAGGTAGCCGGCGACGACACCCAGCACTTCGAAGCCTTCTTTCAACTGAAAGCTGAGGGTGGGATCGCGCAGCTTCCCTTGCAAGATCCGGATGACGTAATCCTCCGCGCTCATCCGATGGGCATAGCGGTGGTAGTGGCGCAAGCGTGCACCGGCTCGGATCCGGAGCAATCCCAGCCCTTGCACCAGTTCGCGTCGCGCCTGGTAGAGCTTCTTCCCGATTCCCCTCCCTTGCCGGGAGGGCTGCACCATTACTTCCGCGCCGTACAGCGTGCGCCCACGCTCCGGATCATGGTTGGTGAACATGCCGTGGTCGGTAAAGTCCCGCCAGGGAGCGTGCAGGTCATAGTCGTCCCAATAAACGATCAGGCTGGCGGCCATGCCCACGACTTTCTGGGTATCCGCTTCCACTGCCACCAGTTGCCCCGCGGGGAAAACGCGCATGTGGGAACTGAGCTGTTCGTGGCTCCACGTCGGAGCGCCCGGATACACCTCGCGGGTCAGATCGTCGATCGCCACAAAGTCTTCAGGGCGAGTGGTACGCACTACGACTTTGGGCCGGTGTTGCGTCATAGTTGGATCACTTCTGGCTGCGCAACGAGTTCCGCGCTCCGGCCGCTGTCCAACAGGGGCAGGACGGTGCCCTCCGCACGGGACTCCGCGATGGTCTGAAGATTCAGCTCTCCGATGACCATCATCTCCTGGTTCGGGTTTCCTTCCGCCAGGATGCCGTCGCGGGAGAAGGGAAAATCGCTCGGAGTCAGGATCGACGCCTGGCCATAGTTCAGCGAGACCGCCGGAACCATGGGTAGAGAACCCACCGTGTGCGACAGTACCGCATACATCTGGTTTTCGATGCACCGCGCTTGTGCGCAATACCGCACCCTCAGGTAGCCTTGGCGATCGTCGGTGCAGCTGGGCACCAACAGGATGTGTGCGCCTTCGCGGGCCGCCGCCCGAACGATTTCCGGGAACTCGACGTCATAGCATATGGCGATGGCCATGCGGCCGAACTTGGTCTCGAATATTCTTAGTCGCGAGCGTGGTGCGATCTTCCAGTCTTCCTTCTCGAACCTCGTCATGTGCAGTTTTCCCTGGACCCCAAAGTCTCCCGACGGGCTGAAGAAGAACCCGTCATTGTGAATGGCCCCGGAATCTTCCTGCACCGGCATGCTTCCGCCCGCGATGTAAAGCTGATACTTGCGCGCCAGGCCCGACATCAGGTCCACGTAGCGGGTCTTTTGCGCCGCCAGATCACGGATCTGATCCTGGATCGGTCTCTTGATGTCGCCCAGAGTCAACAATTGGACGGTGAAGTACTCGGGAAACACCAGCAAGCCGCAGTCGTAGTCCGCCGCGGTTTCCACCAGCGCCGCAACCTGGTCCCGGAACTGCTCGAAGGTTTGCACCGGCCGGATGAAATACTGCAGCGTCGCTACTCGGAGACGTTCCACGGTCATCTCCTTCCTCTTTTCCTTTGGGGTCCGGGCACAATCTCACACATCCGACCCGGGTGGCAATCCGCCGAAGCAGCTACCGCTTGATCATGCGGATCTCGGTTCCGTTGCCGACGAACTCCACCGTATCCATCAGCTGGTTGATGAGGTAGATGCCGCGGCCGTGGCTGGAGTACACATTCTGGCCCACGATGGGACTGGGAACCGACGCCGGGTCGAAGCCCTCGCCCGGATCCCGCACGACGATCAGCATGCCGCGGGCCTCGTCGCAGGCCACGCAGCATTGGATGAGCTTGGTCACATCGCCCCGCGCGCCATGCACGATGGCGTTGGCCAGCGCTTCACGCAGGGCGGTCTCCACTTCGAATTCTTTGCCCTTGGCGCATTCCATCTCGCGCGCCATGGCCATCACCCCTTCGGTCACGCCGTTGATGGCGTGCGCGTCCGCGGGCAGGGTCATATTCAGCCGCACAATCAGCTTGCTGGCCTCGAACGAGCATTTGGGCATGGGCTGGGTCATGGTCTCATCACGATTCTAACGAATCTCGTCCATTGTCTCGCCCATGTGCGGCTCTCGGATGCTAGAATTTTGTCTCCGCAGCGTCGCACGACTATTCTCCATTTTCCCGAGGTGATAGATGTCCCTTTTTCGTTTTTCTGCGATTGTTCTCTTCTGCTGGGCGACTGTACCGGCGTTTGGCCAGCACCAGCACCCGGTAGAGAACCCAAAACCCACGCAGGAGCCTGCGCTCCAGTTCGATGCCGTTGGCGAATGGCATCACCCCGTGAGCACTCAGTCAGCGATGGCGCAGCGCTATTTCGATCAGGGACTTCGCCTGGTCTACGCTTTCAATCACGCCGAAGCCATCCGCAGCTTCCGCGAGGCGCAGAAGCACGACCCCAAGCTGGCCATGGCGTGGTGGGGCGAAGCGCTGGCCCTCGGACCCAACATCAACGACGCTGGCGACGCCGATCGCAACCACATCGCGCACCAGGCTGTGGAGAAAGCGCGCTCGCTGGCCGCGGGCGCGACGGAATCCGAGCGCGCGTTCATCGGCGCCCTCGCTGTCCGTTATTCCGCCGACAAGGACGCCGACCAGAAAGCCCTCAACCAGAAGTACGCCGAAGCCATGGCCAGGGTCGCGGCGCGCTATCCCGAGGACGCGGATGCGCTGGTCCTTTACGCTGCTGCCCTCATGGAAACCATGCCCTGGAATTACTGGACCAAGGACGGCAAGCCGCACCCGGGTACCGAAGACGCGATTCGCGCTATTGAGAACGCTCTCGCCAAGCACCCCGAGCACGCCGGCGCGAACCATTACCACATCCACATCGTGGAAGCCACGGACCCGGACCGCGCCATCCCCAGCGCGGAACGCCTGGCGACGCTCGCCCCGGAAGCCGGCCACCTGGTTCACATGCCCGGCCACATCTGGATCCGCGTGGGCCGCTACGATGAAGCGGACATGGCCAACGAGCGCGGCATCCTGGCTGACGAAGCTTATTTCGCCCGGACCGATGCCAAAGGGCTCTACTTCGTCGGCTACTACCCGCACAACATTCACTTCTTGAACTGGGCCACGCTGTTTGAGGGCCGCAGCCAGCGCGCGCTCTCCTCAGCGCGCAAGGCGGCCACTACGCTGCCGGAGGATATGAGCACGGCGCCTTCGTTCGCCCAGGGCATCGCCGTCACGCCCTTGTACACCATGGTGCGCTTCGGCCTTTGGGACGACATCCTGAAGGAACCACTTCCCGGAAAAACGCCCTTCCTCGAAGCCATCTGGCATTACGCCCGCGGCATGGCGTATGCCGGCAAGAAGCAGCTGTCCGACGCCGAGAAAGAGCTGGCGCAGCTCAACCAGATTTCCGCCAAACCCGAACTGAAGGACTTCGCCGTCGGCAACAACAAGGCGGCGCAAGTCACCGAGATCGCCAGCCATTCGCTGGCGGGTGAGATTGCGGCGCGCCAGGGCAAGACCGATGCCGCCGTTGAGCACCTGAAGAAAGCGGTGGCCATCGAAGACACGCTCACCTACGACGAGCCCGCCGACTGGCCGTATCCCGTTCGTCATTGGCTGGGCGCAGTGCTGCTGGAAGCCGGACGCGCTCCCGAGGCGGAAGCTGTGTACCGCGAAGATCTGCGTCACTATCGCGAAAACGGCTGGTCGCTCCTCGGTCTCATGCAGAGCTTGAAGGCGCAAGGCAAGACTGCAGAAGCCGCCGAAGTCGAAAAGCGTTTCCAGCAGGCGTGGAAGCGGGCCGACGTCGTGCTCACGGCGTCGCGTTTCTAGGCGAGCTTGAGGACTCGCGACAGTCGCGTCTGCCCAGGATGGCGATGCCCGAGCGCGAGGGCGTTGTGACCCGCGCGCTCGGCGCCACGGTGCACGAATGCAAACTAACGCATGCCGAACAGCACCCGGTTCTCTCCCTGCTCCTGAATCCGCTTCTCGAGCAGTTGGACCAGCTTCTCTCTGCGGGCGAGCACGGCGTCGATCTCCGCGGGGCGCAAATACGGCGCCAGGCGCTGACGGACGACGTCGGGATCCAGGGTGCGCAGCTTCTCCCATAGTGTGCGGTCGTACTGGATGATCAGCTTGGGGTTCTGCAGGTTCTTGTGCTGACGGAATGCCCGGGTGTGGTCGACCATCCACAGCTTCCAATCCGCGTCGATGAGCATGTTGCCGTCGTTCCGGTCGGTGTTGTAGACCAGGTTGTCCCACACATGCATGACGTGCAGATATTGATTCCAGCGAGCTTCGTCGGGCGGTCTCGCACTCTGCTGCCGCAACACGGTCCTTTCGCGTGCATTCTCGACCCACATCTGCAATGAGCCATCGCTGCGTCCCAGCTTGCGCACCTCCGCCGGAGGGACGTTGTCCAGTCCCAGAAGCAGGCTCAACTGATAGGCTGCCGGCTCGAACAGGTAGCTGTCGCGGAACATCAGCTCGATCTGCCCCGACGCCAGCTTCATCTTGGGACTTTGCTGGTTCACCTCGCGGAAGATAGCGTGGGCGCGGACCCCATCCTTTTCCAGCAACACCTTTTTGGGGTTAGTGACTCCCCCTGGAATGTCCTGCATGGAAACAACCTGGGCCGTGCGGAGGAATTCCAGGATCTCCTCGTCGCTGGCAAACGGCAGGGGCTTGCCGTCCTCGCCTAGCCAGACGTGTCTTGCATGGGTCGCACTGTGGGCGGTTGCCGCCTGCTCTTGCTCAGCCCTCTGAGGTGGGACCGGAGGTTGGGATGCGTTTTGCCGAGCGTGTGCCGTCCCGGGCGCGCATACGAGAGACGCCAGCACGCACACCAATACACGAGCGGATGTCCAACCCCCGCCTCGCCGACGCTGGTCCCGGCGCGTCATGGAGCATTCCTGCTGGCCCTGGCCGCCCTGCTTGGCGGCCAGACGCAACCGGACCTATCGCGGCGGCCTCAGGTCGATTCGCTCGGCGTGGAAATTCCCCTTGTCATCGGCCTTGCCCACGACGATTACGAACGAACCTTCGGTGAACTCGCTCTGTTCCGCATCCTTGTCGCCCTTGGTCCACCGGGTCGAACTGTCGTAATGGATGGTCTTCTCGAAGTCATCCCGCAGGGTTTGCCCGCCGCGAACGTCGAGGGTGGACTTCTCCTTGTTGATGCGAAGCAGTTTGCCCTGCCAGCGCTTAAGCGCGACCGGGGTTTCGGTCTTCTTCTCGGTCGCCTTGCCTTTCTCCTTCTCGCCCGCCTTGCTTTCCTGGGCGAGCATCGGTACCGCCAAGAACACAACGACCACAAGGCCTAGAAGTCTCTTCATTGGAACCTCCTGATGGAAACGCAGCAGATGAATACCGCAGAGATGTAGCGGCTATGTAGTGGCGGGCGGAAAGGTGAACAACGATCACGCCCAAGAACTCTCGTCACGTCGGCCCCTCCGAGCGCTCACTCTCAGTTCCGAAGCTCGACGACGGAGTGAGGGGCTAAGGAATGAGGCAGATTCTAGGTCGCGCGCTTCCGGAAAGTCAACGGCGCGGGCAGGGATCCAGCAACCCGGCTGCGGCCGCTTCAGTCGGCGCGCTTGCTGGCGGGATGCTCTTGTGCCTCGAAGTCGCGCATCCTCTCGGCCATGTCCACAGAAAAGGGACGGCTGGCCTCGCCGAAATACACCGACACGTGCGGGTAGGGGATCTCGATGCCCTGCTGGTCGAACGTGTTCTTGATGCGGCGGCGCAACTCTCGGCCTACGTTCCACTGCTCCAGCGGCAGGGTCTTGATGCGCATCTTGATCACCACGGCGGAGTCAGCGAACTCATCCACGCCCACCACATCGAGCGGGGCAAGGATCTTCTCCCCGAACGCCGGGTCTTTCTGCATCTGGTCGCCGACCTCGCGCAACACCTGCATCACCCGGTCGACGTTCTCCTTGTAAGCCACGCCCATGTCGATCACGTAATACGAGTAGTCCTTGGTGAGGTTGGAGACCTCGGTGATGGCGCCGTTGGGGAAGATGTGCACCGTGCCGTCGAAGCCACGGATTACTGTGGTGCGCAGGCGGATGGCTTCTACCAGCCCGCCCTTGCCGTTGATGTTCACGATGTCGCCGACCCGGATCTGGTTCTCCAGGATGATGAAGAAGCCGGAGATGATGTCGCGCACCAAGTGCTGCGCCCCAAAGCCTACTGCCAGGCCGGCGATGCCCGCGCCCGTGAGGATGGGCACAATATCCACCCCCAATTCGCGCAGCACCATGAGTCCGGCCAGGCTCATCACCAGCACCGTGACCAGCTTGCCCAGCAGGCGGCTCACCGTATGGGCGCGCTTCTCGCGCTCCACAATCGCCGTTCGCGGACCCTCGGCGGGCACCATGAGTCCGGGCAGGTGGCCCATCGAAAGGCGCACCACGCGGTTCAACGCGTAGGCCCCCACCACGATCATGAGGATACGCAGCCCCGGCCCCAGCGCCCAACCCTCAACGTCACCCCAGTCCAGGCGCTTCAATCCATGCAGGCCAGAACCGCGCAACAGGATCATGAGGGTGGCTACCCCGGCCACCGCCCCGATCGTCCGCCGCAGCACCTTGTTCAGTTGCTTTTCCCACTGCCGGATCTCTGCCAGATTGGCCGCGCCTTCCCTGCCCATGGCCAGCGCCCAGCGACGCACACCACGCCCTGCCAGCCACAGCAGCAGCCAAAGCGCCAGCAGCAAGCCGCCGGCTGAAATCAGCGCGGGCAGCAGCTCGCGGTAGGAGAAGCTCGAAGGCATCTTTACTTTTTATCACGATTCCGGGGCTGATTTACGCGGCATTGCGCGCCCCGCCACGCTGTGATACTTTCCGCCGCTATCGCGGGAGGCGGGATGACGTTGCTGGTGGTCTTCGGAATGTCGGTGGTGGTGCTGCTGGTGATGGTGGCTGCCGTCTACAACCGGTTGGTCAAGTTCAGCGTGCGCACCGATTCCGCCTGGGCCGATATCGACGTGCAGCTCAAGCGCCGCCACGACCTGATTCCCAACCTGGTTTCCGTGGTCAAGGGTTACGCCACCCACGAGTCCACGACGTTCGAAAACGTCACCCGCCTGCGCACGCAAGCCATGGAAGCGCAGGGGCCGGCGCAGCGCTCGGTCGCGGAGGGCCAGCTCACGGCCGCCCTGCGTGGCCTGTTCGCCGTGGCCGAAGGCTATCCGCAACTGCGCGCCTCGGACAACTTCCTGTCGCTGCAGCATTCGCTCAGCGAAGTCGAGGACGCCCTGCAGAACGCGCGCCGCTATTACAACGCCGTGGTCCGGGACCTGAACACCGCCGTCCAGAGCTTCCCCACGAATCTGGTGGCCGGACTGTTCCAGTTCCAGACGCGCGCCTTCTTCGAGGTAGCCACCACGGCCGAGCGCCAGCCCGCCGACGTCAGGTTTTAGCGGCCCGAGCTAGCTCGCATCGCGCCCTGCGCCGGATCGAGTTCCTGCGCCTGCCGCAGATACTCCAGTGCCTCAGCACGATGCCCGGCTGCCCGCGCAATGCTCGCGGCATGCTGGAAGAGGCGCAGTTCGCGGACTCCCACCTCCAGCGCCTTCCGCATCTGCTTGCTCGCCTCCGCATAACGGCCGTTCCGGTAGAGCGCCCAGGCGTAGGCATCGAGCGTATGAACGTCATGCCGGCGCGAAGATTCCCATGCGGCGATCTTGAGCGCCTCCGCAGCCTTCCGAGCGTGGTCGGCATAATAGAAGACGAGTTCGCGGTTGGCGTTGTCCCACTTCTCACTCTCCTTTAGCGCCTTGGCTTCGAATTCCGCGAACGCCCGGCGCGCTTCGGACTGGCGGCCGGCTCGTTCCAGCGCCTCGGCCAGGTCGTACAGGTTCTCCGCGTGCGGCGCAGCTTCGTACCTGCGGCGCAGCAGATCGACGGCCTCGCCCCGCCTGCCCTGTGCCGCGCGCACACGGCCTAGATTCGCCAGCGCGTAGTGATAGCCGGGAAACAGCCCCAGAGCCTCCATGAGATGCGCTTCCGCACCCGCTGGGTTCCCTCGCATCAGTTCGAGATGGCCCATCTGCGTGCGGGTCCACGCCAGGTCTTCGCTCTCGTTCGGAGGCGTGCTCTGTAGCGCCATCTCCATCAGTTCCAGCGCGCCTTCCACGTCGCCGCTCAGTTCGCGCAGGTAAGCGGCGCGCGTCAGTCCGGGCACGTTGCCCGGCCGCAGGTTCAGCATCCACTGCGCCGCGTCGATCGCGTCCTGGTAGTTACCCAGTTCGGTGTTGGCATCGGTCAGAAAGCCGTACACCTGGAGGTCGTCGGGCACCTGCTGGTTCAGTGCTTTGGCCTTCTCCAGCGCCTGCGCGAACTCGTGTCCCCCCAGCAGCAACCAGACCTCGAGCTTCTGCGCTTCGAAGTTGCCCGGCATCAGCTCGAGCGATTTACGTACCGCCTCCCCGGCTTTGGCATAGAACGCGGTGTCGGAAGTCTCGCGCGCCCGCCGCGCCCACCCCAGGGCAAGGTCGTTGTAGGCTTCATAGCTGCCCGGTTTGGCGGCGATGACGCGTTCTGCCGCTGCAATGCGCAGTTCCGCGGGCGTGCGTGCATCGGAGATGGAAACCTGCTGTGCAGTCCCCACGAGCGAAACCAGCAGGCTGAACACCACAGGAGCGAAGAACCGTTTCATTTTCGTCCTCACTAGGTAGGTTCGGGGCCGCGCGCAGGACGAGCGCCCGCCGCGGCCCACGAGGTTGTGTCAGTTCACCGTGCAGGTGCCGCCGTTGCAGCCGTCCTCGCCCGGATCCACGTGGCGGCTGTTGCGGCCGTCCCACGCGTATCCCAGGTACGGGAAGCTGGGC
>DATIGQ010000028.1 GCA_035454605.1 Terriglobales bacterium | reverse complement strand
GGTCCCGTCGGGTCCCGAGAAGCAGATGGTGTTCTCGGGGTTGCGGCCCAAGGTGATGCTCCGGCCCAGCTTGACCTTGCGGCCCACCTGGACGCCGGAAAGGATCTGGAGGAAGAAGTCGGACATCAAGGCGTCCCGGGAGGTTTGGGATTAGGAAGCGGCAGTGTATCTCCTGGCATCAGCATTCTGTTGGTAACGAGTAGATCCGGCAGAAGAAGTTCTTAGTTCTCAGTTCTTAGTTCTCAGCGCCTACTCTTACCGCACATCTTCCAAAATGTCCGTCCTGCCGGTAATGAGCCGCGTGCCGCGCTGAAAAGTGAGATAGGCCCAGGCCCACTGGATGATCACCAGGATGCGGTTGCGGAAGCCAATGAGGAAGTAGATATGGATGAACAGCCAGGCCAGCCAGGCAATCCACCCGGAGAGGCGTAACCCGGGAAGGTCGGCCACGCCGGCGGCGCGGCCGATGGTGGCCAGCGACCCTTTGTCCAGGTAGACGAACTTTTCCCGCGGCTTCTTCCGAATGTCTCGCCAGATGTTTTTTGCGGCCGCCATGCCCTGCTGCACGGCGGCGGGAGCGACGCCGGGAACCACTTTGCCTTTGGCGTCTTTACACGCAGCAAGATCGCCCACTACGAACACTTCGGGATAGCCGGGGATGCTGAGATCGGGCTCGACGATCACGCGCCCGGCGCGGTCGGTGGGAACGCCCAGCATCTTTCCCAACGGCGACGCGGAGACGCCCGCGGCCCACAGCGTCACCGCAGAAGGAATCTCCTCACTGCCGATGCGCACCACCTTGGGCCCGATGGCGGTGACCATGGTGTTGGTGCGCACCTCGACACCCAGCCGGCGCAACTGGGCTTCCGCCGAGCGGGAAAGCGATTCCGGATACGTCGGCAGGACGCGCGGGCCGCCTTCCAGCAGCAGGATGCGTGCCTGCTTGGGATCGATGTGGCGGAAGTCGCGCACCAGGGCCTGGTGAGCGATCTCCGCCAGCGCGCCCGCCAGCTCCACGCCGGTCGGTCCGGCGCCCACGATGACGAAGTTGAGCGGGTCGATGGTTCCACCCGCATGCGCCTGGCGCTCCGCCAGTTCGTAAGCCAGCAGCACGCGGCGCCGGATTTCGAGCGCGTCCTCCAGTGTCTTCAGTCCGGGCGCGTGCGCCGCCCATTCGTCATGGCCGAAGTAGGCATGGGTGGCGCCGGCGGCCACGATCAGGTAGTCGTAGTCCAGTTGCAGCTTGCGCAGCTTCAGGCGCCGCGCGGGCAGGTCAAAGCCGATGGCCTCTTCCAGCAAAACCTCGACGTTCTTGTAGCCGCGCAACACGCCGCGGATGGGAGAAGCGATGTCGGCAGGGGAGAGCGCCGCCATCGCCACCTGGTAGAGCAGGGGCTGGAAGGTGTGGTGGTTCTTGCGGTCCACCAGGGTAATGCGCAGCGGCCGCCGCGCCAGCCAGCGCGCCGCGTAAAGCCCGGCAAATCCTCCACCGATGATGACAATGTGCGGACGTGCGTCGTTCGAGGCCATGAAGGATCCCAATGAGTTGGATGAATCTAGCACGCGGAAGTCGCAGAGCAGGCCACTAGCCGCTAGCTCCTAGCTATTGGCCCTTGGCTTTTTGGCTGAAAGGCCGGGTCGCAGGCGAGGACGAAGGGTTATCATTCTCTGCGAGGCTGAGCAGACATGCGGACGATCTATTTGACAACACTTCTAGCCGTGATGGCCGCTGAATCGGCCCTGGCGCAGCATGACCACAGCGCCATGCAGCACAAAGTCGCAGCGCAGGCCAGGCTGCAAGTTCAGGACGATGCCGCGAGGCGCTCGCTCACGGTGCGGTTGGGGCCGCTCGAATTGCCGGCGAAGGCGGATCACTTCGCGGTGGCGCAGCCCGCGCCACAGTTTTTGGAAATCCCCTTCGACGGCTGGATCATCGCCTACCATCCGCAACTGGTGGACGCCGAGGGCAATCGCCTGCCCAGCCGCATGCTGCATCACGTGGCCTTTTGGAACACCGGGCGCTCGGACTTCCTGTGTCCCAACAAGGAAGAGCACATCTTCGGCGCGGGCGGCGAGATGAATGACTGGCCCGCTTTGCCGGGCGTGGGCTATCGGGTGTTGAAGGGCGATCGCATCCGCGTCACCTCGATGTTCCACAATCCCACCGAGACCAGCTATCCCGAGGTCTATCTGCAGGTGGCGATGGAATACGCGCAGAAGACTGACGCTACGCCGATCAGCGTGTATCCGGCATGGTTCGACGCCGGCGAGTGCGGCAATTCCGGCTACGACCTGCCCGCGGGCGCAAGTTCGAAGACGGGCGAGTTCCGCCTGAACTACACCGGGACGCTGCTGGGCGTGGGCGGACATCTGCATGACTACGGCCGGCGGCTCGTACTGGAAAACGCGTCACGCAAGGAAACCGTCGCCACGCTCGACGCCAAACTCAACGCCGAAGGCCACATCC
>DATIGQ010000027.1 GCA_035454605.1 Terriglobales bacterium | reverse complement strand
CGAAGTCGCCGTCAACGAGGACGTAAACACGCGCAAGGGAGTGGAACGAATCATCCGTTATGCCTTCGAATATGCGCGAGCGAACCGGCGCAAGCGCGTGCTGATGGCGGATAAATCCAATGTGCTGACCTTCGCGCACGGGCTGTGGCAACGAACCTTCAAGGAAGTGGCGAAGGAGTACGCCGATATCGAGGCGCAGCACATGCTGGCCGACGCGCTGGCCATGGTGATGGTGAAGAATCCCGAGCAACTGGATGTGATCGTGACCAACAACATGTTCGGCGACATCCTGACCGACTTGGGAGCGGCGCTGGCCGGCGGCCTGGGCATGGCCGCAAGCGGCAACATCCATCCGGGTCGGACCTCGATGTTCGAGCCAGTACACGGCTCGGCGCCCCCGCTGGCGGGGAAGAACGTCGCGAATCCCATGGGCGCCATCCTCAGCGCTGCGATGATGCTGCGACATTTGGGCATGGCGGGCGAAGCCGACGGCATCGAGGCAGCAGTGCTCGAGGCAGTGAGGCAGAAGAAGACGACCGACGACGTGGGCGGAACCCTGGGGACGAGAGAATGCGGGGAATGGGTGGCACAGAAAGTAGGAAGTAAGAAGTAAAAAGCTAGATCCGCAGGTTACTGCTTCTTCAGTTCCACATCGCCTGCAGGCGGCGGAAGGCGCTCAAGGCGGCGGCGTACTGGGGATTCGCTTCCCAGGCGCGGTGGTAGCACTCGAGGGCTTTCTTCCAGTTGTGGCGGCGTTCGTAGACGCGTCCCAGGTTGAAGTGCGGGTAGCAGCGGGCCTGGTAGCGGGGCGCGACGATGGCTTTCTCGAACCAGGGAATCGCTTCGTCGAGCCGGCCCTTCTCGATCAGGTAGGCGCCGATGTCGTTATACGGGTTGCCGAACTCCGGGTCGACCTTGATGGCTTCGAGGCAATCCTGGATGGCGCGGTCCACGTCGCCCTTGAAGGAATAGGTCCAGCCGCGGAAGGTGTAGGCCTCGGCGGTGGGGAAGGCCTCGATGGAGCGAGTGTAGAGCGCGATGGCTTCATCAAGCTCGCCGGCCGCCTGTTTCTCGTAGGCCTGCTGAAAAAATTCGGCGGCTTGCTGGCGCGAATCCGCTTCCGACATGACTGAACCTGTGCTATAAGCCCCGGCCTAACGGGGGTGGGAGGCACCCACACCCCGGTATCTTACCGAAAACCGTTGCAGCCTGAGCGAGTGCTCCCGAGGGGCGCGCGCGCAGGTCTTCCGAGGTCGAGGGGGAAGACATGCCGGCACGCGGAGCCGGTTGTGTCGAGGGAGTTGCGCTGGCGCTGTGGCTGACGATGGCCACGGGCGTGGAAGGGCAGCAGCCGTTTGTCGCGCCGGCGGAGAGGCTGGAGCCGGCCACGATCGAGGCGGCGCGCCCGCCAACACGCCAGTCGGAGAAACTCTTCCGTTCCGTCGATGAGATGCTGAGCCTGGTGAGCCAGCGTACGCGGCTGCCCATCGAGCACCGCGTGAGGAGCGAGCTGGCCGATCGTGCCGCGGCACAGCGCCATCTGCAGCTGAGGCTGGAAGAAAACGGGCAACGCTTCCAGCGCTCGCAGGTGGTCCTGAAGAAGCTGGGCCTGCTGCCGCGCGACTTCGATCTGAATCGGTTTCTGGCGGAGGTGGCAGACGAGGACCTGGCGGGGTTCTACGACGCGCGCGGACAAACCATTTATCTGCTGGACTGGGTGCGGCCGGCAGCGCAGCGTCCGGTGATGGCGCACGAGCTGACGCACGCGCTGCAAGACCAGGCAGTCGGGCTGGAGGAATGGCTGCGAGCGCGTGAGGGTGACGACGCCCAGTCGGAGGTCGAGGCGCAAGAACGAGCGGCGGCGCGGGCGGCGCTGATCGAGGCCCAGGCCATGCAGGTGATGGCGGATTACACGGTGGCCTCCGCGCGGGTGTGGAGCGCGGCCTCGGCGGCGAGCGGACGCGCGGTGGAGTACTCGCCGGAGTTCACCGCCGTCTTCCATGACCGGCCGCGGCGGGCGGCGCTGCGGCAGGCTCCGCTCTACGTGCGCGAGCTGCTGTCGTTCCCGGCCGAGTACGGGATGCGGTTCGTCGCCGACCTGCACTTCCGCGGAGGAGGCGAGCTGGCCTTCGCGCAGGCGCTGGCCGAGCCACCGCGCAGCACGTTCGAGATCATGGAGCCCCAGCGATATATGGCGGGCGAACGGTTCGAGCCGGTTCGCGTGCCCGACCTCAGCCGGGCGTTGGAGCCGGCCTGGCGCAAGTTCCACGTGGGCTCCATGGGCGCGCTCGAAGTGCGGGCCTTGCTGAAGCAGTTTGTGGGCGACCGCGTGGCGGACAGGATGTGGAAGCGCTGGCGCGGCGGGTTCTATTACGCGGCGGTACCGGAGGGGAGCGGAAAGGCGGCGCCGGAGTCGTTGGGCGTGGCCTATGCGTCGCGCTGGGAAAGGGAGGAAGACGCAGAACGATTCGCCACCGCCTATGCCGGCGGCATCCGCAAGCGATACCAGCGAGCGACGGGTGCGGAAATGAACCGCTGGGACACCGAAGAAGGACCAGTATCGATCGAAGTGGCAGGGAAGAGCGTGTTGGTTCTGGAAGGCTTCGACGACGACACTGCAGGGCGG
>DATIGQ010000026.1 GCA_035454605.1 Terriglobales bacterium | reverse complement strand
AAGTAAGTGTAACCGCGCCGGTCGCGGCGAGGCGGGTCGATGCACGCCGTCTGCTTCCCGGCGCGGCGAGGGAGTTCGCCGCTTACGCGACAACAGTACGGGGGGCGGCGTCCAGCGTGCAACCCGATTCCTGGGCGAAGTCTGGGTAAACGAAAGGGGCTAGCGGCGCTGCGTCCGCTAACCCCTCGTCGTCAATGGTTGCGGGGGCTGGATTTGAACCAGCGACCTTTGGGTTATGAGCCCAACGAGCTACCAGACTGCTCCACCCCGCGAACTCATCTTAGCAAAACAATCGCCTCGTGTCAGCCGTCGAACGCTGCGCGCAGAATGAATCGGCGCTGCGTCGTCAGCTTTTCATCTTGGGGCGCTCGCAGGCGGTAACGATCTTGGTCGGGTCGAGGGCTTCGCTGTCGAGCTGCATCTCCACGATCTTTCCGCTCTTGTCGATCAGATAGGTGACGCGGCGTGCGGCCTTGTACTTGGGCTCGTAGATGCCGTAGGTGCGCGTGACGTCGCCTCCCCAGTCACTCAACAGCGGGAAGCTGACGCCGAGTTGTTCGGCGAAGGCTTTGTTGGCGAACATGCTGTCCATGCTCACACCCAGCACCTGGGTGTCGGTGGCCTCCAGCTTCGAAAGATTCTGCTGGTAGGCCTTGAGTTCCCTCGTTCAACCGCCGGTAAAGGCGAAGACATAGAACGCCAGCACCACGTTCTTCTTGTCGCGGAAGCTGCTGAGGGTGACTTCCTTGCCGGACTGGTCTTTGAGCGTGAAGTCGGGTGCGACATCGCCGACCTTGAACTTGGGCGGCGGAGCGGGCTTCGCCTCATCGGCCAACGAAGCGGCGGGTCCCGCCAGCAAGGCAGCAACCAGCAGGAGTTCGCGCATAGGATCCTCCAGGGACGAGAGCCAAGCCTACTCAGGCCACCCCTGAGCGTCAACTGCGGGAGCGCATTGCCTGAATGACCGTTCACCCGGTAGAGTCAGAGAGGCCAGCGGCAGGTCGCAGGCGTTGGAAGCGATAAGCCGTGCGCAGATCTGCCGACACCAGGAATTCATGGCAAAGCAGAAAACCAAAGTCGAAGACGTGAGCCAGGCTCGGAAGAGCGCGAACGGCGCAGCCAAGTACCAGCGCATTCTGGACGCGGCCATCGACGTGATTGCCGAGAAGGGGTACTTCCAGTCGCGGGTCTCGGATATCGCCCAGCGGGCGGGTGTGGCCGACGGCACCATCTATCTATATTTCCGTAACAAGGAACAGATCCTCACCGCGGCCATTGATGCCGCCTTCGCCGCCTTCCTGGAAAAAGCGCGGCGCGAGGTGGAGCAGGCGAAGGATCCGCGTGAACGGCTTCGCCGCGTGGCCCTGCTGCACTTGAAGGCCATGGGCGAGCATCGTAGTCTCGCCGTAGTCTTCCAGACCGAATTGCGGCAGAGCGCCAAGTTCCTGGCCCAGTTCTCCCACCAGCGCCTGGTGGAGTACTTCGAACTGATCCGCCGCGTGGTACGCGAGGGACAGGAGGCGGGGCTGTTCCGGCGCGGCATGTCAGACAAGATCGCGGCTAACTGCTTTTTTGGAGCGCTGGATGAAATGGTGACTTCGTGGGTGCTGAGCGAGCGCGAGTATGCGCTGGCCGGCGCCGCCGACGCGGTGGCAGACCTGATCCTGAAAGGCATGGAGACGCGCGAGGGGGCATGAAGCCGCAGACTATTGTCGACGTCTTCTACGCCGCGGTGGAGCGCAACGCCGCTCGCGTGATGACATTCAAGCAGACCATCCGCTGGATCGATATCAGTTCCCACGAACTGTACCGCGACGCGGTGGGCACGGCGAGGACGCTGGAGAGTTGGGGCATACACAAGGGTGAGCGTGTCGCCATCCTGAGCGAAAACCGTCCGGAGTGGGCCGTGGCGGATTTCGCCACGCTGCTGCTGGGAGCGGTGGACGTGCCCGTTTATCCCACGCTGCCCCCGGACCACGTGGCCTACATACTGAACGATTCCGGCGCGCGTGTGGCGTTCGTTTCCACCATCGAACAACTCAAGAAGGTCAACTCCATCCGAAGCCAGACGAAGATCGAGAAGGTCGTCTGCATGGACTACGTAGGCTCGACCGAGGGCCTCCCCATGCACCGCATGATGCACAACCAGCCTCCGGGGCGGGACGCGGAGTTCGACGCCCGCGCACGCCAGGTGCAGCCTGACGACCTGGCGACCATCGTGTACACCTCGGGGACGACCGGGAAACCAAAGGGCGTGATGCTCACCCACCGGAACCTGGCCTCCAACGTGAGTTGTTCGCTCGAGGACCTGGGACTGGAGCCGGGGCATCTGTGCATCTCCTTCCTGCCGCTTTCGCACATCACGGCGCGCCACCTGGACTACGTCTGCTTCGCCTACGGCGTTACCCTGGCCTATTGCGCCAATATCGACAAAGTCTTCGAGGTGGCGGCGGAGGTGCGTCCCACGCTGTTCGTGGCGGTGCCGCGCATCTATGAAAAAGTACAGGCAACCGTGCGCCGGCTGGCCGGCCACGGACTGAAGCGTTCCGTTTATGACTGGGCCATCGAAACCGGACGCAAGCATCGCCAGGAAACGCTGGCGGGCAAGCAGCCCACGAGCATGGCCTGGAAGCTGGCCGATTTCCTGCTCTACTCGAAGATCCGCAAAGCGTTCGGCGGGAACGTATTGGCTTACATCTCCGGCGGCGCGCCGCTGGGGCGAGACCTGGCGGAATGGTTCGCCTGCGTCAGCATCCGCATCTTCGAGGGCTACGGCCTCACAGAAACCTCGCCGGTCATTGCCCTGAATCATCCCAGCGCCCACAAGATCGGCACGGTGGGGCAACCGTTGCGCAACGTCGAGGTGCGCATCGCAGAGGATGGCGAGGTTCTCGTCCGCGGGCCGTCGGTGTTCCAGAGCTACTGGAATCTACCTGAAGAGACGGCACAAGCGTTCACTCCGGACGGCTGGTTCAAGACCGGCGACATCGGCACGCTGGACGCCGAAGGCTACCTCGCCATCACCGACCGTAAGAAGGACCTGATCAAGACCTCGGGCGGGAAGTTCGTGGCGCCGCAGCCTATCGAGAAGTCGCTCAAGACGAATCCGCTGGTGGCGGAAGCGGTAGTCATCGGCGACAAGCGCAAGTTCGCCATGGCGCTGGTGGCGCCGCATTTCGAGATGCTGGAAAGCTGGGCGCACGCCAACGACGTGCCGTTCGGCTCGCGCCAGGACCTGGTCGCGAACGCCAAGGTGCAGGCACTTTATGAGGGCATTGTGGCCGAGGTCAACCGGAACCTGGCGCAGTTCGAGGCTTTGAAGCGCGTGCTGGTGGTGGCGGACGAGTTCACGGTTGCCGACGGCTCCATGACGCCCTCCATGAAGCTGCGACGGCGGGTAGTGGAAGAGCGCTACCGGCAACAGATCGAGGAGATCTACGCGCAGCCGGCGCCGGCGGTGGTGCCAGTCGCCACGTAGCAGGAGGCAGCACGCCGGAATTGGATCTCAGGTGTCCTCTGTCTTTGAGCTCCTACCTTTGTGTGAGTCCGAACCGAGCCCAAACAGAAGAAAATAGAAACCAGTACAGAGAATCCCGCCGATAGCACTAATTACGCCTCTTGGAATTGAGTTGTTAACTCGGTATTCACTCCAGAAATCAAACACGAAAAACGCTCCAAAAACGACCAGGACTACGCCGAGTTTCAACCCGCCGTTCGCAGAACGTTGCAAATCCATGATGCTGCTTCCCCCACCACAATCGCCGCGGAATCGGCGAATGTCCGAGTTGGAATCAATAGATTCCGCTACCGCACTACCCCTTCGAGCGGCGAGCTGGCTGTCGCGTAGAGCTTCTTGGGCATGCGGCCGGCGAGATAGGCGGCGCGGCCTGCGATGACTGCATGTTTCATCGCTTCCGCCATGAGCACGGGATCTTCGGCGTTCGCGATCCCGGAGTTCATGAGCACGCCGTCGTAGCCCAGCTCCATGGCGATGGTGGCGTCCGAGGCCGTGCCCACGCCTGCGTCCACGATCAGCGGCACATCGGTGATCATCTCGCGCAGGATGCGCAGGTTGGCGGCGTTCTGGATGCCCAGGCCGCTGCCGATGGGCGCGCCCAGAGGCATCACGGCGCTGGCCCCGGCGTCAATCAGGCGTTTCGCAACCACCACGTCATCGGACGTATAGGGCAGGACGGTAAAGCCTTCTTTCACCAGCACGCGCGTGGCTTCGATGGTGGCCTGCACGTCCGGGTAGAGCGTGCGCTCATCGCCGATCACCTCGATCTTCACCCAGTCCGAGAGCCCGACTTCGCGCGAGAGCCGGGCAGTGCGCAAAGCGTCCTCCGCGGTGTAACAGCCGGCGGTGTTGGGCAACAGGAAATACTTCGCAGGATCGATGAAGTCGAGCAGCGATTCCTTGGAGCGGTCGAGGTTGACGCGGCGCACGGCCACGGTGACCATCTCGGCGCCCGAAGCCTCGATGGCGCGCGCCGTCTCCTGCCCCGACTTGTACTTGCCCGTGCCTACGATGAGCCGCGAACGGAACTCGCGGCCGGCGATGCGAAAGGAGTCCATACAAATATTCTAATGCGTTCGGGTAACAAGTTTCTCGTTTCTCGTTTCTCGCCAGGGCGGCGATGTAACATCCTTTCTGTGACCCTGGCCGAAAGCCTGGTTTCCGTCTGGCAGCAGGTGCTGGTGGAAAAGACGGGCGTCGTTCGGCTGGAGAAACGGTCCTTCCCTGTGGACCGGACGCGCAAGAAAGGGCTGCGCACCGTCGATTTCTCCTACGGGGGGCACGAGATCACTGGCATCGAGCAGAATCCACGCACACAATCGCGCTGGGCGCAGATGGCGCGCGAAGGCAAACCCGTGATGCAGTTCTCCTGCAAAGGCCGATACATCGGCGTGGTGGCCGACGGCCAGCTTACGCGCTACGGGGCGTGGGAACAGATGGAGCTGCCGGACTAGGGCAGTTCGGAGTTCTTAGAGCGGTCTTGTTCGCTAGTGTCTCTGAGCCGTGGCCGGGGCTGCGGGCTGCTGCTCGTCGGCGGGGACCACGTAGACCACTTCGCCGGGGCGGGCGTAGCGAAGCTGCTCGCGCGCTTCGCGCTCGATCGTAGCCGGATCGGTCTTGAGCGCCTTGATCTGCTGCGTGATGCGCTCGTTCTCGACCTGCAATTGCTGTACTTCCTTTTCGAGCCGCTGGTATTCGGCCCGCTTGCCGTAATAGACCACCATGCCGTTGGCGCCGAAGACCACGTGCGCGGCCATCAGGCCGGCGAGCACGGCGATGCCGGCCGTGGCCAGCTTGCGGCGCGAGGCATAGAGCCTGTCGGTGATGCGGTGCATTCGTTTCATGTGCCCGTTCTACGCGAAAATCCACTGCTTGGCGGCAGCGCTCAGCTTTTCCAGATCCTCCGGCGAGCGCGCCTCGGAATACACGCGCACCACCGGTTCGGTACCGGAGAGCCGGTAGCAGACCCAAGCGCCGTCGTCGAACACCAGCTTCAGGCCGTCGGTGCGGACGACGCGAGCCACGCGCCGTCCGGCCAGCTCACCCGGATCCTGGCCGCACTTAGCAGTGAACTTCTCCTTCACCTCCGGCGTCAAGCGGAAGTTCTCGCGAAGCGGGTAGAAGGAACCAACTTGGTCAAACAGGCGGCGGAGCTGCTGGGAGAGGCTGGCGCGGCGGCGGGCGACCATTTC
>DATIGQ010000025.1 GCA_035454605.1 Terriglobales bacterium | reverse complement strand
AACGGCAGGTCATAGATGAACTGCAGTCCCAGCAAGTGGCGGTAATCGAACAGGCTGTTGCCACGGCTCAGGGCCACGGAGCTGAATGGGTTGGGGTTGACCGTGAACAGACCAACGCCACCGGTGGTGAAGATTTCGCTGGCGTTGTCGATGTTCTTGCTCCACGTATAGGACAGCGTGGAAGTGATCCCATGCCAGTTGCGGATGTCGAACCGCGACTGCAGGGAGTGGTAGATGGCGAAGGCAGTGTTGGCCCGCGTCAGCCGGTTGCGGAAGTTGCAATCTGCATAGCGGCTGGCCCGGCCGGGAGGATCGTCGGCGCTGGTTGCCGCGGTTCCGGTCAAGCCGTCCGGTCCGTTGTCCAGACACGGCGTGATGCCATCCGGGATGACGTCCTGCCGGCCGGCAACGCTACCGTCGAAGCCGTTGTCAATCAGGCTAGCCAGCGAAGGATTGGCGTTGAGTGACTGGAACTGGCCCACGGTGTGGCTGCCCAGGTAGCGGACTTCGAACGCGACCTTGGAGTTGATTTCCCGTTGCATGCCCAAGCTCCACTGTTGGGTATACGGGTTGCGGAAGTCGTCCGATACCGTGGTCTGGGTGCGGAAGCCGGGATTGACGCCGGTGGGGATGAAAGCCAGGCCAACCGCACGAACATCGTTTCCCGTGAAGGTTGCTGTGCCCGGCAGACCCGGAATGGCGACTCCCACTGCACCGGTCAGCGTGCCGGAGGCGTTGACCACCGGAGCCGAGGTGGCGACGTTCAGGTGAATGTTGTAGAACGCCGGGTCGTAGGAGATGCGGAAACCGCCGCGGATGACGGTCTTGTCCTTGCCCAGGATGCTCTCGAAGATGCGGGGCGTCCAGGCAAAGCCAACGACCGGCGCGAAGTTGTTGAAGTCATCCGGAACCAGCGGTGGGGCAATCACGTTCTCCGGCAGGCTGGTGTCCCAGAAGGGATTGGAGCCCGCCTGATTGGCAACCGCCAGGTCGTGCAGCAGGTTGATGGACTGGCTGGTCCACTCCCAGCGCACGCCCAGATTCAAGGTCAGGTTGTCCTTGACGCGCCAGTCGTCCTGGAAGTAGAGGTACACGTCGTTCTCGACGAACGGGAAGCCCAGGGGGCCATCGGTAAGGGAGAACGCGGACGGCGTGTTCTGGATGAGCGTGTCGTAGTTGGCGAAAGTGTAGGAGCCGTTAGCCCCCGGCAGGAAGTCCGAGGGAGAATCCTGACGGTCATACTCGCCGCCGAACTTGAGGCTGTGCCGGCCCTTGACCCAGGTGGCGTTGTCCTGCACCTGGTAGTTCTTCACCGTGCGCCCTTGGGGCGCATTGGTGAGCATGCCCCAGCCCAGGAAGTCGGTGTCCTGGAAGCCCACGCGGGGGAAGCACTCGGTGAAGTTGCTGCGGTTGCAGGGGAAGGTGCCATCCTCGAAACCGACGTTGAGGAAAGCGTGACCGAAGCGCAACTGGTTGACGAAGGTCGGAGACCAGGTGCGGGTCCAATCGCCGCCGTACTGCTTGCCGCCGGAAGGAATGTCGGTGAACAGGCCCGCCGATCCGGTACCGAAGGCGTCGCTGTTGGTGAGGACTTCAAAATCACGCACGTAGCGGAAGAACACGCGGTCCTTGCTGGTGAGCTGCCAGTCCACCTTCGCCGTCCATTGCTCGAGGTTGAAGACCGAGGCTGGAGCGAAGCTGGGCGTGCCAAACTCAACGTTGGCATTCGTCACGCCATCGGTAACCGCTCTTGTTTCCAGGTTGGTGAAAGACCGGCTGAAGTTCGCAAAGTAGTCAGCGCCCGGGGAAGCCGCCAGCAGGGCTGCTACGCCGGCGTTGCCTGGGAAAGCGGCGTTCAAAGTGGCCAAACCGGCCGGTGTTGGAGCGATCTGGCCCGCTTGCGCAGGGGAGCCACCGGTACGGTCACGGTCCCATGTCCCGGAAATGAAGAACCAGCCCTTGTCCTTGATGATGGGACCGCCGAAGGTGAAGCCGAAGATGTTGTTGGTGTCGCGGAAGCGCTTGACAGGCTCACAGCCCACCACGGTCGGATCTTCACCCGGACGGCAGAAGCCGAAGACCGGGCTCTTCTCTTCCTTGTTGAGCGAATCAAAACGCGACCCGCGGTAGAACCAGAAGGCGGTGCCGTGGAAAGCGTTGGTTCCTGATTTGGTCACGTAGTTGATGACCGAGCCGGTGTTGCGGCCGAACTCTGCGCTGTAGTTGTTGCTGATCTGGAACTCAGAGAGCAGGTCCGGATTTTCCAGGAAGATGCCCGGGCCGGCGACGGAGTTGTCGTTATTGTACTGGCCGTCGATCTGAAAGTTGTTGGAACGGGTGCGCTGGCCGTTGACGGAGAGCTGCGCGCCGTTGGAGTTGCCCCGACCGGCGGCGCCGCCGGCAGCCACGCCGGGCGCATACAGTGCCAGGTTGTCGAAGTTGATGCCCGTGGGCAGAGTGGTGATTTTCTTGTTGTCAAACGTGTTGGTGATGGCACTGGTCGTGCTCTCGACCAGGGGCGCCGCGCCTTCCACGTTGATCACTTCCTCGGCCGCGCCGACGGTCAGGCTGCGAATACCCAGGTTGGTATCGAGGCCGGGGCTGACCGTGACGTTGGCGATCTGGAGCTTGGAGAAGCCGCTGGCTTCAATGCTCACCGAGTAGGTGCCCTGGGGCAGCCCACGCAGGGCGAAAGTCCCGGCGGCGCTGCTATCGCCAGAATAGGAGAGGTTGGTTGCCGCGTTCTTTGCGGTAATCTTGGCTCCACTGACAACCGCCTGCTGCTGGTCCTGCACCGTGCCAACAATCGACCCGGTGACAATGCCTTGGCCAAAGGCCAAGCTTGTGGTCAGCAACAGGAGGATAAACAGTGAGCTGACTTTTCTGCTAAAGTCGCCTTCCATCTTGCCTCCTAATGAGGTTCTCTTGGGAGAACTTGCCAGAGGAATGTCCGTCTGGTCGCGGATACGACACTCTTGGCATGAGCACTTGTACAACCAAATGGTGAGTGGTACTAACGTCATATTTGTCAACAAGTTACCCAAAAATCGCGGCGAACTTTTACGCTTTGTAGTAGCCGAGCCTGTCAGGTGATATGAAATTACGTATGTCACCGTACGATTCGGTCTAACTTGGTGATGAACAGAGGGTAATCAGGGCTGAAGCGACGATTGGACGAGACCACCCTTAAACACGGGCTTGAGTTGTTCAACCAAGGGCGCTTTTTTGACGCCCACGAGGCGTTGGAAGACGTCTGGCGTCAGGCCGTGGGACCAGAAAAGCGCCTGCTGCAGGGCCTGATCCAGGTAGCCGTGGGGCTGCACCATTACTCCACCGGCAACATCGCTGGCGCACGGTCTCTGGTGCGGCGCGGGGACGCCAAGCTGGCGGAACATCCGAAAGGGCTGTTGGGTGTGGATGTCCAAGCGCTGCGGCGGGCCATCGGCGCCTGGGTGGCGGCGGTAGATAGCGGCCAGCATCCGCCTGCCTCCTCCCTGCCCCGGTTGACTTGGGAAAGCGGTACAATTCCAGCCCTTGTGACCCATCCGTCCGCAGCCCAGCCGAGCGCGGCCACCGGGATCGGGCAGGTGCCGCTGCTCGATCTGAAGCGGCAGTACGCGCAGATCCGGACCGAAGTGCTGGCGGCGATCGAGCGCGTATGCAGTTCGCAGCACTTCATACTGGGGGAAGAGGTACGCAGCCTGGAGCGCGAAATCGCCTCGTACTGCGGAGCGTCTTCGGCGGTGGGCTGCGCCTCGGGCACCGACGCCCTCTGGCTGATGCTGTTGGCGGCCGGGGTGGAGCCGGGGGACGAGGTCATCACCACGCCCTTCAGCTTTTTCGCCTCCACCAGCGCGATTCTGCGCGCGGGAGCCCGGCCAGTGTACGCGGACATCGATCCACGAACGCTGAACCTGGACGCAGACGCGGTGGAGCAACGCATCCAGCGGCAACCCTCCGCCAAGCTCAAGTGCGTGCTGGTAGTGCACCTCTACGGGCAGTGCGCCAACATGGACCAGTTCCTGCGGCTGGGCGCGCAGTACAAGCTCAACGTGTTGGAAGACGCGGCACAAGCCATCGGAGCGGGGTGGCGCGGCCGCCGCGCAGGCTCCCTCGGCACAGGGGCAGCACTGAGCTTCTATCCCACCAAGAACCTGGGCGCGTACGGAGACGCGGGGTGCGTGACCACGGTAGACCCGGGGTTGGCAGAGCGAGTGCGACTGCTGCGACATCACGGCAGCCGGGAGCGCTACTTCCACGAAGCCCTGGGCTGGAACAGCCGGCTGGATGCGCTGCAAGCGGCAGTGTTGCGGGTGAAGCTGAAACACCTGGAAAAGTGGAACGCGGAACGACGGCAGCGGGCGGTGACCTACGATCGACTCTTCCAGGAAGCAGGCCTGGGCATGCCGGGAGCAGCGCCGGGTGAATCACCATCGCATCCGATCTCCCTGCCCTACACGCTGCCCGAAGCGCATCATGTTTTCCACCAGTACACGATCCGCGCGCGACGGCGCGACGACTTGCGCGCGTACCTGGCCAAGCAGGGCATCGGCGCGGAAATCTACTACCCGCTGCCGCTGCACCTGCAGAAATGCCTGGCCTACCTGGGCCATGGCGACGGGAACTTTCCGGAAGCGGAGCGAGCCGCCAAGGAAATCCTGGCGCTGCCCATCTTCCCGGAACTCACCGAAGCCGAGCAGGCGCACGTGGTGGATACGATCGCGGATTTCTACTCGTAGAACAGCAATCAGCAATTAGCGATTAGCACATAGCCGGCGAGCGGAGTGCTGATCCGCTGAGCTCGAGGAATACTCGGTTTCAGCTAGCGCCGGCCGCGGCGTGAGGCAGGCGGTGGATTTTCGCCCGGAGCCAGGACGCGGCGGACCATCACGCCATTCATTTTGTACTTGCGCTCGGCGAGCGAGGCGTCTTCCTGGCGGAGGCGCAGGGTAAAGACGGGCAGGTTGCCTTCCTTCTCGAAGTCCTCGCGACCGACCGGCACGGGCAGCACCCCGTTCAGGTTGCGCTCACGATAGGCGGTCTCATAGCGGTCGCGCGCCGTGTTCCAGGTGAAGACACGCACCTGGGCATAGTCGTAGGGCAGGCCGTCGCGCGGCTCGGTGAGGACCATGAGGTATTGCGGCACCTTCCTGCCGTCGTCCTCGACCTGGCTGAGAACCGGACAGGCGACAATGCGTTTGCCTTCGGCGTACTGGGCGACTTCGAGCGGGCACACAATGTCCACCATGCGGCCCAGGACCCAGCCGATGCGACCGCGAGAGTCGCGGGCGAGCCACCAGTCTTCCAGAACCGGCGGAGGCGGACCGGCGCCAGCCTTCGGGGCTGCGGGGGCTTGCGTCACCGGCTTGGGTTGGGTGGCGCGCTGGAGCAGCTCGACCTCCTCCTCCGCTCTCAGCTGATACAAGCGAGGCGCATCGCGACCGGGAGTGGAGTGCATGTTCAAATCGGCGCGGGTGCGAGCGCGCGAGGCCGCGGGGTCGCGCTGGTGCTGAACCCGCAGGTCCTGGAAGGCGCGGAACACCTCCTCGCCGACCAGGTGGCGCATCTCGATCCAGCCCACGGCTCCGGTGGCGGTCCGGACGCGGGCCATACGCTTTTGGGTTTCCAGCACCTCGACGCGATCGCCATTCTCCACCGCACCGACCTTGTTGTAGACGGCGGCCAAACGATCGCGCAGCGTGGCCTGCGGCGCAACCACGTAGGCGATCTCCTGCGGCTTCGGTTCGCCGTCGCGGCCGCAGCCGGCGAGCAGGATGGCGATGAGAGTGGAGGCGAAAATGAACCGGCGAATGCGCACGAATCTCCGGGTTTCACTATAGCGCCGAGCAGAAGGTCGGAGGCACCCTGCAGGTGTTGCTCAGGACGGTTCGGCCGGGGCCTGCGGGATGAGCGATTCTAGCTTTTCGGCACGGCAGAAGCCGTGCCCTGATACAAATCCAAGCTACGAGCATTTACGAGATAGCTTCTAATCGCCGAAGCTGATGCCGATGGCGCGGGCCGCGGCCACGATCTCGCTGTTGGGATCCACGGTCTTCATGGCCCCGATCGCTTCCGCGATGGGGACGCTCTCGATGCGGGAACCGCGCAGACAAACCATCTTGCCGAACTCACCGCGGGCGATGAGGTCGACGGCAGCGGCGCCGAAGCGAGTGGAGAGGATACGGTCAAAAGGCGAGG
>DATIGQ010000024.1 GCA_035454605.1 Terriglobales bacterium | reverse complement strand
CCCCGGAAGACCGATCGCCACCGCGCTGGCCGGTGAAAGTGGACGTCCGCTATGGAATTGCCCGCGAGATGATCGTCGGTGAGGGCCTCGACATCAACCACAAGGGCATCGGTTTCCGCGGAGACCAGGCCTATCCGGTCGGGACGAAAATCACGCTGGAATTCCGCTTTTCCCACGCGGGTACTCACTGGATCAGGACGCAAGCCGTCGTGCGTCGCTCCGAGGGCCGGGAGATAGGCGCTGAGTTCCTGGGATTGACCGAAGCGGAGGAGAAGGAAATCACCCAACTCATCCGGAACGAGTTGGCGGTGCGTAGGGAGGAAGCGTGGTAGCGCAATCAGTGTGATGAACAGTCGCGGCTTCCACTTGCGCGGTTCGTGCTTGCCTCATCGATCAAGGGTCTTACGGCCTTATCCCACACTTCCCACGCGTGAAACCAGTTCCCCTCAACGCCGCGGAGGATCGTGCTCACGTTCAACCGATACCACTTCTCGCCCCTGCCCGGCAGGTGCACGTAACCCTTCCCGGTTGACGGGTCAAGCTCATACTGCACCACGTAGATCAGTCGCTCCTCGGGAAGCTTGGCGTAGAAGGAGACTTCGTAGCGTCGCAGTCCCTTGGGTCGCTCCGCAGCCGGGCCTCGGGACCCGTCGATGATGAACGCGCTGGCTTGGTTGGGACTCGTTCCCCCATCTGCCCACACAAAGAACCTCCCGAGGACGTTCGCGTCGGTTATCTCAATGGGCGCGTTGAGCCCGCCGCCTTGGATCGTGATTCTGCTCGTCGGTACCTTTGCCAGCATCCGGGACGGGGCCATTAGCACACACAGCATGAACGAAGCCGCCAGCATTCGTCTCATCCCGCCACCTCCACCAAGGCGTCCAAGCGCCTGCTCATGGTTGGACGCCTCAGCACTGAACTCGTTTGCAGCAACCACCTTCTGAATGAGTCCCCATCCAACCTCTGTTACATCGTCCCCGCCACTACACTGGAGCGTTGCGCGTAACCTGATCCAGCGGCATTACCAAGCCGCCGCTCGTCCGTCTTAGCATTATGGCTTTGCCGGTGCATTCACTTCCCAGCCTCGGTTATGGGCAGTTCTTTGGCACGGCGCGCGAACGCGTGCAGGTCTCGGGATTCTCGCTGGTTCGCATGGTGCCCGAACTTCCCCCGGAACAGGTTCCCCCGCATTCCCACGAGGAGGCTTCCTTTGTCCTGATCTTGCGGGGAACCTACATCTCTTCCGCTCGAGAAGCTGGCCACGTGTGCGGCCCGCGCACGTTGATCTACAACCCACCGGGCATCACCCACCGCGACCGCTTCACCTGTCTCGATGGAGAGTTCCTCGCAATTTCGGTTTCCCCGCACACCTTGGGACATGTACAGGAGCAGGTGCGGGTTCCAGAGTGTGCCACCGCGTTCCGCCGGGACGAAGCAGTCTCCGTCGCTCAGCGCGTGCTTAGGGAATGGGGGAGGTGGGACGCGGCTTCTCCCTTGGTTGCAGAGGGGCTGTGTCTGGAACTGCTGGCCCTAATCGCTCGCCAGCGTGGCGTTTCCCTGCGGCGGCCGCCGGCGTGGCTCCACCGGGCCCGGGAGTTGCTCCATGAGCAGTGCTCCGACGGTTTGCGGGTGGCAGAGGCCGCCCGCATCCTCGGTGTTCACCCGGTGCATTTCGTCCGTGCCTTCCGGCAATTCTTCCGCTCGACCCCGGGCGAGTACATGCGGCACTGCCGCCTCGAAAAGGCCGCGTCCCTGCTGGCATCGACGGAATTGCCTTTGGCCCAGGTGGCGCTCGCCGCAGGTTTTGCCGATCAGAGCCACTTCACGAAGGTCTTCCGACGTGGTTGGGGCCGCTCGCCCGGTGCCTACCGCCAGCTTCTGCGCCGGCCCCGCGCACACGATGGACCAACCTGCTAATCCTGGACAAGACGCTTTTCGCGGTCCTGCGCTACCTTGCGGTGGGGAGACACGACCAGGGATGCCAACCCGGATGCCCGCTGCAGTGTTCGTCCTGTTGCTGCTCTCGACCTCTCTCGCGCTCGCCCAAACTACCGCGACCCATCCGTCGCCGGATGCCGATCTCGCCGGCTTCTGGGCGAGCGAGCAGATTCTGCGCCCGCTGGCGCGCGGCACCCTTACCATCGATGCCCGCAGCGCCCAGTGGCGCGCGCAGATCGCTGGCTTCGACATTGCCTTCGAACGGCGTCAGAGCAAAGACGCGATCACCTTCGCTCTACCCGGCGACGCCGGCGAGTTTCGCGGACACCTGAGTCGGGATGGCAAGCGCATTGCCGGGCACTGGATCCAGCCCGGCGTCGCCTACCCCTACAACCCGCGCTACGCCTCCCCGGTAGAACTCACGCAGGTGGAGAGCGGGGTGTGGCGCGGAGAGGTCATACCCCTCGAGCCCCGCCTCTCCTTCTATCTCACCATCGAGCATGCCGCCGACCGCGCCCCCTACACGGCCTATTTCCGCAATCCCGAAGCGAACATTGCTCGTCGCTCGTACCGCATTGTGATGAAGGAGAACGTTGTAATTGTGATGGTTGCCGGTGGCAACGCGGAACTCATGGGCACCTACGACCCGGAAACCGACCGCCTCACACTCCCGCTGATTAATGGCTACCCGCCGCTCTCCTTCGCTCGCACGCAGCCAGACCTTGCTCTGGGCTTCCGGCCACGAGTGCCGGCACAGCACAAGTACGTCTATCGCAAGCCCGTGGTTAAGAACGACGGCTGGGCAACGGCTTCGCTCGCCGATGTCGGCTTGGCGGAACAACCCATCGCCGGGCTGATCGAGAAGATCCTCGCTGCCGCGCCCACGCGCGACAACCCGGTCAACATCCACAGCCTGCTCATCGCCCGCCACGGCAAGCTGGTGCTCGAAGAATATTTCTACGGCTTCGACGCGGAACGCACGCACGACATGCGCTCCGCCAGCAAGACCTTCGCGCCCCTGCTGGTCGGGCTGGCGCGTGAGCACGGCGCCAAGATCGACGTGGACGCGCCCGTCGTCTCTTTTTTCACGGAATACAAGCCCTTGGCCCATCCCGACCCGCGCAAGGACCGCATCACCGTGCGCCACCTGATGACCATGACCTCCGGGCGCGCTTGCCGCGGCCAGTGGGACGAAGATCCTATGCAGGAGCAGACCGCGCAGCCCGACTGGTACAAGTTCTCACTCGACGCGCCCATGGAGCGCGAGCCCGGCGGCGACCAGGCCGTCTATTGCTCCTCTGACATTCATCTGCTCGGCGGCATCGTGAAGGACACCACCGGCCGTTGGCTGCCGGAGTTCTTCCAGGAGTACGTCGCCCGGCCGCTCGAGATGCCCGTCTACCACATGAACCTGACGCCCACCGGCGAGGCCTATCTGGGGGGCGGGCTCTACCTGCGCCCGCGCGACCAGTTGAAGCTCGGCCAGATCTATCTCTCCGGCGGCACGTGGAACGGCCGGCGCATCGTGAGCGAGCAGTGGGCGAAGGAATCCGTTGCGCGCCGCGCCGGGTTCAAGCCGCTGTTCGACATCGACGCCGGCCACGGGTACGCCTACGCCTGGCATGTGCGCGATCACAAAGACGGGGATCGCGTCTTCCACGACCACTACGCCGGCGGCAACGGCGGCCAGCTCATCATCGTCATCCCCGAGCTCGACATGGTGGTGGGCTTCACCGGCGGCGATTACGCCGAAGCCCGCAAGTTCTTCGCTTGGGAGATCGAGCTGCTGCCGCAGTACATCATTCCAGCCGCGCTGGGCGGTCAACCCCTGCCCTCCCCGTAGTCAGGCTTGTCATCGTGAGCGAAGCGAAGAATCCATGTATCCGACTGCTCTGTTCCACCCCTGTCCTGGTGCTTTCAAGCGACAGAGAGGAAAAACTGCGGGTCGACGGCCGGTTCGCCGCCCACCCGCTTGCTGCCAGTTCGTTCCGCCGCTGTGCGGACGCCGACCCTCCGAGCCGCTAGTTCCCGTTGCCCGTGAGCTTCTGGCGCGTGCTCACGTACAGGTCGTTGCCGCCTAATCCGCCCGCTAGCCGGTTCGAATAGAAGAATACCGTCTGGCTGCTCCAAGAGAGGGCCGCCGCCCCATCATTAGCAGTAGAGTTCACAGCGGGGCAGGGATCAATCCCAGATTCGAGGCATTTGTCTGCGTTCTCCAAATTGAGGTTGATCGGCAGTTGCCAGGGATCTTGCGCGGAAGCGCGCGTGGCAACAAACAGATCGAGGCCGCCGGTCGTGCCGGAGCGATTGCTCGTAACGACAATCTCCAAGCCGTCGCGACGAATGGCCGTCTTGGTGTTACGAAACCCAGGGCTGTTCAGTTCAGCTATGGACGCCGGCGAACTCCACATCTGTTGCTCGTTGCAGCTTTTCAGATCCGCGGTGCAGGTGCTGACGTGGATACTGAAGCCGTTGGGATCGGCCGGCGTATAGTTGCGGGCGAAATAGAGATAGTGGGTACCGGTGGCGTCGTCTTGCCAATAGCCGGGCCCACCATCATCGGCTCCGGGAGCGTTGAGGGTGCAACCGAGATTGACCGGCGGCTCCCAGCCGAAATCGTCGCGCTTGTTCGGGCGATGCGAGGCCCACAATTCCTGGCGCAGGCCGGCATTACAGCCGCCCGGGCGCGTGCTGTAGAAAAAGAGCCAGTGGCCATCCATCGTGAGATTCGCGGCATGGTCGTCGGACGACGAGTTCAGCATGGTGAGGTTCTGCGGCGGCTGCCAGGGACTGTCGAGGCTGTCGCGTTGTGAGACCCACAGGTCTAGCTTGCCGGCGCCATCGGGACGATCGGAGCTGAAGTAAAGGCTCAGGCCATCCTTGGAGAGCGACGGGTGCATATCGTTGGCGGCCGTGTTGATTGCCGCCCCGAGATTCACCGGCGCGGACCACGGCCCGAAGTCTTGCGCCGCTACCAGGTTCGGCAGCAGCAGGATAGCGAACGCAAACGCGAGAGTCAGTTGCTTGTTCATGGTGCCCTCCTTTGGGCGAACGCGGCGACTCTCGCGCCCCTTCCCAAGTAGCGTCAATGGGCGGAGGCTGTACTCTTTCCGGAATGTGGCCGGACTGCTAAACGGCTGGGAATACGAGGCCAACGAGCCGGGCCTGAATCGTGCCGCGGTGCAGGAAACGTGCTACACTCCGCCCATTCGGGGCCTGGCTCAGGCCGTTCGGTCTGGGTGAGCGATGGCGGTTTCCACTTCATCCCGTCGCACAGTTCGCTTTGGAGTCTTCGAGGCCGACCTGCGCTCCGGCGAGCTGCGCAAGAGCGGCACACGCATCAAGCTGCAGGAACAGCCCTTCCAAGTGCTGGGGATGCTCCTGGAGCGTCCCGGCGACGTGGTCACCCGCGACGAGCTCCGCCAGAAACTCTGGCCCGCCGACACCTTCGTCGATTTCGATGATGGCCTGAACACCGCTGTCAAGAAGCTCCGCGACACTCTCGGCGACTCGGCCGACACTCCACGATTTATCGAGACCCTGCCGAAGCGCGGCTATCGCTTCATCGCGCCGGTCAACGGACGCGACGAATCCACTGCCTCGGTCATTCCCGTCCAGCCCGCCCCGATTCCGCCCACCGCCGCTACGCCCCCCTGGCGCAGCCGGGCGCTGAAACTGGGGCTTCTCGGTGCTGTCGTCGTGCTGGGAGTGCTCCTGGGGATGAGGACGGGGACCGGCGACAATCCGGCACTGGCACCGGTCCGCTCCATCGCCGTCCTTCCTCTCGAGAACCTTTCCGGCGATCCCTCGCAGGAATACCTCGCCGACGGCCTCACAGACGCCCTCACCACGAACCTGGCACAGACCGCCCCGTTGCGCGTCATTTCCCGCACCTCGGCCATGAACTACAAGGGCAAGCGGAAACCCGTGCAGGACATCGCCCGCGAGCTCAACGTCGATGCACTGGTGGAAGGCTCAGTTGTGCGTTCGGGCGAACGCATCCGAGTGAGCGCCCAGCTCATCCACGCCGCCACCGACCAGCACCTCTGGGCGCAGAGCTATGAGCGCGATGTGGCCGATCTGCTGGCATTGCAGGATGAGATCGCGCAATCTGTCGCCCGCGAGATTCGCGTGCAGCTCAACCCTGAGCAGCGCCGGAGCATGGCCCGCCTGCGCTCCGCCGATCCCCAGGCCTACGACCACTACCTGCGCGGCAGGTTCTATTCCGATAGCAAGAATCCGGCCGAGTTCGAGATCTCCGTCCGCGAGATGGAGCAGGCCGTCGCTCTCGATCCAGGCTTCGCTCCCGCCTGGGCCCAGCTCGCTCGCGGTTACAGTGAAAGAGCTTTTTGGTCCAGGCCTCAGGAAAGTCAGTGGGCCCAGAAAGCTACTCAGGCTGTAGAGAAGGCTCTCAGCGCCGACCCAGACCTGCCGGAGGCGCATCTGGCTCGCGCCAACGTCCTGTGGACTCGTGCCAACCGCTTTCCGCATGAAAAGGCGATCGCCGCCGAAAAGCGTGCCCTGGCCCTCAATCCCAATCTCGATGAGGCCCATCACCTGCTCGGGATGAAGTACCTCCACTTGGGACTGTTCGAGAAGGGGGAGCGGGAAATGCAAACCGCGCTAACTCTCAATCCGGCCAACGTTGGTGTCCGCTACCGCCTGGCGGTCAACCAGCTTTATCAGGGTAACTATCAGCAGGCGGCCGCAGGCCTGATGGGGACCCGCGGCTACATTCCGTCCCTGTGGACCTATCAAATGGCCACAGCGCTCTTCCACCTGGGAAAGAAAGAGGAAGCTGCCGCCCTCCTGAACGACTACCTGAAAGAGCATCCGATGGACGAGGGCGGTGTTGCCAATGCTCTGTTGGCCCTCATCGCGGCAGACGCCGGGGATCATGCACGCGCGCAGGCTTTCATTCGGACGGCCATTGAGAAGGGCAAGGACTTCGGCCACTTCCATCACACTGCCTTTACCATCGGCGAAGCCTATGCGCGCATGCATCGTCCCGCTGACGCCGTGAAATGGCTCAAGTTCGCCGCCGAGGATGGATTCCCGTGCTATCCGTTATACGCCCGCGACCCGAATCTGGACGGCATGCGCAGCGACCCTCAGTTTGTTGTGTTCATGTCCACCCTACGGAAACAGTGGGAGCACTACCGGGCCACCCTGTAGTTGGTTCTCCGGAGGTGAGCGGTGCCTGGCAAGACTCGGGTCTGGTTCGTGTTCGTGATCGCCGGCGCCCTCACGCTTCCCTCTCTTGCCCAAACCACTGGCAGCATTGCCGGCCGGGTAACCGATTCCACAGGCGCCGTCATCGCCGGCGCCGAAGTTACGGCCCTGAACCATGCTACTGCCCAGAGCCGTAGCACCCTGACGAACGACCTCGGAGCCTACGCGTTCCCTCTGCTTCCACCGGGCAGCTACAGCGTCCGCATTGCCTCCAAGGGCTTCCGCGCCACGGACGTTTCCGACGTGCGCGTGGCTGTCACCGAGACCACGGAGGTCAGCGTCGTGCTCCAGGTCGGGGCCAATCCTGAATCCATTAGCGTCACCGGTTCTCCTGCCCTGGTTCAGCGCGACGGCCCTCAGCTCGGCCGCGTCGTCGATGCCCGTGGCGTCTCTGAGCTTCCTCTTGCCACGCGCAACTTCTCCCAGATACTGAGCCTCTCCCCGGGTACCGCTACCTACCTGCCGGACTCGACCGCGGTTGGGCGCAATACCCAGGCCATCTCCGTCAACGGCGCCCGCGTTACCCAGAACAACTACCAGATCAATGGCATCGACGCGAACACCATGGGCGCCAACGGGCCCATCCTGATTGCCGTTCCCGCTCCCGAAACCATCCAGGAGTTCAAGGTCCAGACCTCTCTCTACGACGCCGCCTACGGGCGGGCCGGCGGCGCCAACATCCACATCCTCACTCGCAGCGGAACGAACGCCTTCCACGGATCAGCGTATGAATACCTGCGCAATGACGCCCTCAATGCCAATAACCCGTTCCTCGGAGCCGCCGGTGTCCGGCGCCCGGTACTCAAGCGACACGCCTTCGGGGCCACCTTTGGCGGACCGCTGCGTAGGGAGAGGCTGTTTTTCTTCGCCTCCTACCAGGGAACGCGCGAGCGCAACGGTGCGTCCATCATCAACAGCATCTCCTCGAACGTCCTCGTAGCGCCCGGCCTTACCGACGATCGCTCCGAATCTGCGCTGCTGGCCACCTTCACGCCCATCCTGCCCAACGGCCAGCCGGCCACAGCGATTGACGCGGCGGCGCTTGCCCTGCTCAACGCCCGCTTTCCCGACGGCCGCTTCGCCATTCCGACTCCTGGTCCCAACGGACGCTACACCGGCTCCGAGGTTTCACGTTTCCAGGAGGACCAGTTCAACGCCAATCTGGATTGGCGGCTGACCGCCGCGAACTCCCTTTCCTTCAAGTTCTTTTTTGCCAACAGTACCCAGGACCTCGCCCTGCCCAGTTTCCGCGGCCAGGGCCCCAATGTACCCGGTTTCGGCGCGGCCGGTCTCTTCAACAATCGCGTCATCGCCCTGCAGCACATCCACGTCTTCAGCGAGCGCACCCTCAACGAGTTCCGCGCCGGGTATTACTTCAACCGTAACAACACGTCTCCTGGGGAGCCGCTGAACGACTCCGACCTCGGCATCCTCCGCTCCAACGCCGCCGAGTTTCCCGGCCTCTCGCTCATCCGCATCGCCCCCGGCGCTGGCGGTGTGATTATCGGAACCTCGCCTCCCATCGATGGTCGTGCCGCTCCCTCCACCACCACCGTCTCCGACACGCTCACCCTGCTGCGAGGCCGGCACACTCTCCGTCTGGGAGGCGAAGTTCGGTACAACCTCATCAATTTCGTCATCAACCACTTCGTTTACGGCCAGATCGACTTTCAGAACTTCAACAACTTCCTCACCGGCAACTCCCAGGTCTCGATTCTCGGAGGCGGACTGCCGGGACGGAACTGGCGCGCCTTCGACTACAACTTCTTCCTGCAGGACGACTGGAAGCTGTCTCCCACGCTCACTTTGAGCCTCGGCCTGCGCTATGAACTCGATTTGCCGATCTACGACACCCTGGGGCGGCTGGCCACCTTCGATCCGGCGCTTTACCAGCCGCGCATGCAAATCGCGAATGGTCTTCCCGTTGGTCCGCCCGTAGGCGGCTTCGTACAGGCAGGAAACGTCATCCCCGATCTGGATCTGCCCGAAGTGCCGAACGTCGGGCAAGGTGTGCTGCGCAGCAGCGATTCCAACAATCTCGCCCCACGCGTAGGCGCGGCCTGGTCACCCCTTTCGTTTGGAGGGCTCGTCATTCGGGGCGGTTACGGTCTCTACCACTCGCGCCCCACCTTCCAGTACGCCTCGGTCACCGACCGTCTGCCGCCCACCTACGTCCTCGGCCGCAGAAGCAATGCACCCTTAACGAATCCCTTTTTTCCAGTGCCGCCCGCAGACCAGTTTCCCACTTTCGTGCCCGGGGTAGCGCTCTCGGGCACGGTCTTCGATCGCGACCTGCTCACGCCCTACTTCCACGAGTTCAACGTGAGCGTCCAATACGAAGTCCGCAAAGAGATGTTGCTCGAGATAGCGTACGCGGGCTCGCGCGGCCGAAAGCTCTTCCGCCAGGTGGCCATCAACCAGGCCCGCCTTGCCAGCCCGCAAGCCCCCATCACGAACGACGTCACCGGTGCCCTCATCACCACCAACACCCCTGCGAACGCCCAACTGCGGGCGCCTTTTCAAGGCGTTTCCATCAACGGCTTCGATCAGATCCAGGCCGCCGCCGAGTCGTCGTATGATTCGCTGCAGGCAAGCCTGACCCGCCGATTTTCGCGCGGCTTCCAATTCCTCGCTGCCTACACCTGGGCCAAGTCCATCGATACGGCTTCCGGAGCAGGAGGGGGCGCCGGCATTGCGGGCGTCGTAAACACCGGCGCCGTCGGCGACTCCAGCCCCGTCCTCGGCGACCAGCTCAACACTCAGGCCAACCGGGGAGTTTCGGACTTCGACCGCACCCACCGTTTTGTGTTCAGCTATCTCTGGGATCTGCCCCAGGTCTCGCCGGACTCCCTGCGCGCCTTGCGCTGGCTGCTTTCCGACTGGCACACCTCGGGCCTGCTCACGGCCATGTCCGGCTTGCCCATCGATGTTGCCGATACCGGCGCGGGCTCGTTGTATGGACTGTCGGGCGGAGCGGCCGCTCTGGCTCGCCCCAACCTCGCCCCGGGCGCCACTTGCTCGGACGCTGAGAGTGGCGTACCCACTGGCTACTTCTTCAACCCATTCGTGTTCGCTTCGCCCGTGGTGCCGGCCGGGCAGCCCATCCCAAGCTCAGGCGGACTCTTTCTGGCTGGCGCCAACGGCACCGATATTGGCAACCTTTCCCGCAACTGCCTGCGGGGCCCGCGCCAGGTTAACCTCGACATCGCCTTCAGCCGCCGCTTCCGCTTGCGCGAATCCGCGTCCTTCGAGTTCCGTACCGAGTTCTTCAACCTGTTCAACCACCCCAATCTCGCCAATCCCATCAGCAACTTCAACGCTGTCACCGCCACCGGCGGCAGCATCGATCCGACGACCGGCCAAGTTCTCTCGCCCGCTAACTTCGGCCGTGTCATCTCGACCAGCAGTAATCCCCGTATTATCCAATTCGCCCTCAGGGCCAGCTTCTAGATGGGGCCCCGCTTGCTCCGCGCTTCATCGGCGCGTACGTGGAAATCCATCGGCCAATCCTTCGAACTGGACGACGGCAAAATGGTTCTTGCCTCACATTGCCGCTCGCCACTCCCGCGTGCTACTTTCAACCGTTTTCCTCGGGGAGAACACTCACGCATGCTCCGTCCCTACAAAGGAATCTCGCCCCAGGTCGCGGACTCCTGCTACGTGGATGATTCCGCGCAGCTCATCGGCGACGTCACCCTGGGCGCGCACTCCAGCGTCTGGATGAACGCCGTGCTGCGCGGCGACGTGCACTCCATCCGCGTAGGCGCGAACTCCAACATCCAGGACTGCTCCGTGCTCCACGGCATGAAGGACAAGTTCCCCGTCGAGGTGGGCGAGTGGGTGACCGTGGGCCACTCGGTGACGCTGCACGGCTGCGTCATCGAAGACCGCTGCCTCATCGGCATGGGTGCCGTGATTCTGAACGGCGCGCGCGTGGGCAAGGGCTCCATCATCGCCGCCGGCACGGTCATCCCCGAGGGCACGCTGGTCGAGCCGGGCTCACTGTGGATGGGCGTTCCGGGAAAATTTCGCAAGAAGCTGGGGGAGAGCGACCAGGAAACCATCTTGCGCTACGCGCAGAACTATCTCGATTACAAGAACCAATATCTGAAGGAACACAAGAAGTAGCGGAAAGCGAAGTCAAATGGCGGAAAGCGTAGAGCGGAAAGCGGAGAGCCAAGCAATTCGAGCCGTCCGTGGAATGCGCAACCTGTTGCCGCCGGAGACGGCGGTGTGGAACTTCGTCGAGGCCGCCGCCCGCGACGTCTTCCGCGTCTACGGTTTTCACGAGATCCGCACGCCGGTCATCGAGGACCTGGCGCTTTTTCAGCGCTCGGTGGGCGAAGAAACCGATATCGTCGCCAAAGAGATGTTCGCTTGGGAAGACCGTGCCCGCGCCGAAAGCGAAAAGGGCCAGACGCTCGCGCTGCGCCCGGAGAACACGGCCGGCGTCGTGCGCGCCTACATCGAGCACAAGCTGTGGGAACGGCCCGGCTTGCAACGCCTCTTCTATATGGGGCCGCAATTCCGGCGGGAGCGTCCGCAGAAAGGGCGCTTCCGGCAGTTCTACCAGATTGGCGCCGAGGTGATCGGACCGCCGGCGGCCGGCAGCGAGTCACCCGCGGTCGATGCCGAAGTGCTGGAGATGCTGGCCACGCTGCTCGACCGTGTGGGCCTTTCCGGTTGGACGCTCCATCTGAACTCCGTGGGTTGCGCGCACGACCGCCCGAAGTTCAACGCCGCGCTGCGCAGGGCGCTGGCTGGCGTGGTGGAGAAGATGTGCTCGGACTGCCGCCGCCGCGCTGAGACCAATCCGCTGCGCGTCTTCGACTGCAAGGTGCCCGCCGACCAGCCCATCATCGAAAAGCTGCCGCGCATGCTCGAGTTCTTGGACGACGCCTGCCGCGCCCACTTCGCCGAAGTGCAGGCCATCTTGCGCGCGGTCGAAGTCCCTTTCGACATCAACGACCGCATGGTCCGCGGCCTGGATTACTACAGCAGGACGGCGTTTGAATTCACGCACGGAGGGCTGGGAGCGCAGAACGCGGTGCTGGGCGGGGGACGGTACGACGGACTATCGGAAGCGCTGGGCGGGCCGCGAGCGCCGGGCATCGGATTCGCCATCGGGGAAGACCGCATGGTGATGGCGCTGGGCGAAGCCGCCGCCGCGGTCGAGCAGCCGCTCGAGGCCTACGTCGCGCCGCTGGGAGCGGGGATGAACCGCGAGGCGGCGCGCCTGGCGCGCGAATTGCGCCGGCACGACATCGTGGTAGAAATGGGCGACGAAAGCTTCCGGCTGAAGAAGTCGCTGGAGACAGCGAGCAGGCTGGGCGCGCGCTGTGTGGTGATCGTGGGCGAGAACGAAGTGAAGGCGGGCGCGTTCGCCGTAAAGACCCTGGCCACCGGCGAACAGGTAAGCGTGCCCCGCGAGGAACTGGCCAAGAAGATCCAGGGGTTGCGCGGATAGAGAGCGGCAAGCGATAAGCAATAAGCAGAGAGCGCAAAGCGGAGGGCGCACACATGTCAGCCAGTCGGGAAACGGTGAAGGCGGGAATCAGCTTCGGGACGGCACTGGCCATGATCCTTTCGTGGAGCCGGAACGGATCGATCCTATGGGCCATCGTGCACGGAGTGTGCTCCTGGTTCTATGTCGTCTGGTACGCGCTCACGCGGTGAGTCCGGCTGCCGGCTCCGCCTGCAGCACGCAAGCTCAAAACCCAGCGTGCTATCATTTGCGTCTCGCGTTTGTTGTCCGCATTTGTCGCCCACTCACGAACGACACGACAGCCTGAAAAGGAGAGACACCATGAGACGCATGGCACTGCTTCTGCTTTTTCTTGCGCTTGCCGCGGGCGTCGCGCTCGCGCAGGATCCCGTCAAGATGGATCCCAAGCACTATCACGTGATGTTCGAGAACGACCAGGTGCGCGTACTGCACATCATCTACGCGCCGGGTGAGAAGTCGGTGATGCACGAGCACCCGGACAGCGTGGCCGTGCTCCTGACCGACCAGCGTGTGAAATTCACCTTTCCCGACGGCGCCTCCGAAGTTGAAGACGCCAAGGCCAAGGACGCTCTCTGGATCGAGTCCAATAAGCATCTCCCGGAAAACGTGGGCACGGGGCCGTTCGAGGTGATCCTGGTGGAGCTCAAGAGCGCCTCGAAGAAGTGACGCCGGTCAGCCGGGGGAGCTGCCGAAGCGCGGCTCATCTGAGTCACGCTCTATAATTGGCGATTCCGCCAGGGGCGGGAATCCTCGCTTTCAAGGGCCATTGCTTGCTCGACTTTCTTGGTGATCTGCGGCGCACGCACACCTGCGGCGCTTTGCGCGTGGCCGATGCCGGCCGGCGCGTGGTGCTGATGGGCTGGGTGAACCGCCGCCGCGACTTGGGCAACCTGATTTTCGTGGACGTGCGCGACCGCACCGGCGTGACCCAGGTCGTCTTCAACAAGGAGCGGGACGCGGAGCTGCATGAGCGCGCCGGCGAACTGCGCGGCGAGTACGTCATCGCGGTGACCGGCGAAGTGAAGCGGCGCGACGCGGCCACCATTAACAAGAACATCGCTACCGGCGAGATTGAAGTGTTCGCCGGCGAGCTGCGCATCCTGAACGAAGCGAAGACGCCGCCTTTTTCGCCCGCCGACAGCGCGCTGGCCAACGAGGAAGTGCGGCTGAAATACCGCTACATCGACCTGCGGCGGGCGGAGATGCAGGCCAACCTCGAACTGCGGCACAAGGTGGCGCTGGCCATCCGCAACTATCTCTCCTCGGCGGGCTTCTTCGAGATCGAGACGCCGTTCCTCACCCGCTCCACGCCCGAAGGGGCGCGCGACTTCCTGGTCCCCAGCCGCGTCCATCCGGGTTCGTTCTACGCTTTGCCGCAGTCGCCGCAACTGTTCAAGCAGATCCTGATGATTTCCGGCTTCGACAAGTATTTCCAGATCGTGCGCTGCTTCCGCGACGAGGACCTGCGGGCCGACCGCCAACTGGAGTTCACCCAGGTCGATCTGGAGATGAGCTATCCCCAACCGGAGCGCGTCTTTGAAGTCACCGAGGGTTTCTTGAAGGCGGCGTGGGCCGCCGCTGGGGTGGACTTGCCGACGCCCTTCCTGCGCATGACCTACGACCAGGCCATCCGCCAGTACGGCAGCGACAAGCCCGACCCGCGCCTGCCTCCGCTTACCGAGGTGCGCGGATGTTTCCAGCCGAGCGAACTGGAGACGCTGAAGATCGCCGCCGGGCCCGTGGTCGCCATCCGCATTCCCAAGGTCGGCGAACTCTCGCGCAAAGAACGCGACGAGATCAGGACGCTCATCGCCGACCGCAAAGAGGCCAAGGTCTTCGACGATATCAAGCGCCTGGAGAAATCGTTTCCGGAGTCGGTGGCGAAGATTCGCGCCGCAGCCAGGGCTGAAGCAAGCGACCTGCTGGTGATGGTGGCGGGCGACTCGCGGCCGGAGGCGCACAAATCCGAGGGCGGGGTGAAGCCGGAAGTGAAGCAGCACGACTACGCCGTCTCCACCGCCGCCGGCGCGCTGCGTGTCGCCCTCGGGCAGAAATACGCCGAGCGCCACGGCGCTTTCGCTGGCGAGCGCAAGGATGCGAGCTCCTATCGCTTCCTCTGGGTCACCGATTTCCCCATGTTCGAATACGACGAGCGCATGCGGACCTGGGCGGCGGCGCATCATCCCTTCACTTCGCCGTATGAAGAGGACATCGCGCGCATGGAAGAAGATCCGGGTTCGGTGCGCGCCCTGGCCTACGACGTGGTGCTCAACGGAACGGAGTTGGGCTCGGGCTCCATCCGTATCCATCGCCAGGACGTGCAGAAGAAAGTGTTCCGCGCCCTGGGCATGACGGACGAAGAAGCCCGCGAGCGCTTCGGCTTCTTTTTGGAAGCGCTGGAATACGGCACGCCGCCCCACGGCGGCATCGCGCTGGGACTGGACCGCATCGTGATGATTCTGGCCGGCGCCGACAGCCTGCGCGAAGTCATCCCCTTCCCCAAAACCGCCAAGGCCGTAGACCTGATGGTGGACGCCCCCACCCCGGTGAGCGAGGCGCAGTTGAAGGAGCTGGCGATCGAGGTGGAGAAGAAGAAAGACTAGGCCACGGATGGACACGGATAAACACCGAGGTCCAAGAGCAGCCTGATCCGTGTTCATCGGTGTAATCCGTGGCCTGCTTTTCTTGGGGCTCTCCAGTACCATGGACGAGCCCATGGCTCGCATCCACATCCTGCCGGAGCATGTCGCCAACAAGATCGCTGCGGGCGAGGTGGTGGAGCGCCCGGCGTCGGTAGTGAAGGAGTTGCTTGAGAACGCGCTGGATGCGGGCGCGGCGCGCATACGGGTCGAGGTCGAGGCGGGCGGCAAGAAGCTGATCCGCGTGACCGACGACGGCTCGGGCATGGTGCGCGACGACGCTCTTCTGGCATTCGAGCGCCACGCCACTTCCAAGATCAAAGACGCCGAAGACCTGCTGACCGTGGCCACCCTGGGCTTTCGCGGCGAGGCGCTGCCGTCGATCGCTTCGGTCTCGCGGCTGCGGCTGGAGACCCGCGCCGCTTCCGACGCCGCCGGCACCGTGATCGAGATTGCGGGCGGCAAGATGCATAAAGTCGAAGACGCCGGGCTGCCGGCGGGCACTTCGATCGCGGTGCGCGATCTGTTCTTCAACACTCCGGCGCGCAAGAAATTCCTGCGGGCGGAAGCCACCGAGCTTTCCCACATCGCGCAACTAGTGACCCATTACGCGCTGGCCCATCCGGAGAAGCACGTCGAGCTGCATTCTTCGGCGAACGCCATGCTGGTGGTGTCGCCGGTTCGAACGCACGCCGAGCGCCTGTTCCAGATCTTCGGCAAGGAAATGCTGGAGCAGATGGTGCCGGTCACCGCGGAGGCGCAACTGGAACGCGTGGGCCTGCCCGCGCCTCCGTCCTGGGTGATCGAGAAGCGAAAGAAGCAGGGGGAAGAGTACGAAGCGCCGGAACCGGGAGCGCTGCGGGTGCGCGGGTTCGTTTCCCGGCCGGAATTGCAGAAGCTCAACCGCAACTCCATCTTCGTGTTCGTGAACGGCAGGCTGATCCGCGACCGGCTGCTGCAGCACGCGCTGAGCGAGGCCTATCGCAACATCCTGCCGGGGGGAGTGTTCCCGGTGGTGCTGCTGTTTCTGGAGATGCCGGCTCTGGAAGTGGACGTGAACGTCCATCCTTCGAAGACCGAGGTGCGCTTCCGCCAACAGGGCGCGGTGCATGACTTTGTGCGCGATACGGTGCGGGCGGCGCTGGTGGCGGCGCGTCCGGTGCCACAGTTCACGCGCGAGATTGCGGCACAACCGACGGCGGCGCCCGCTCTGACCCCGGGGGCGCGCGGCGGAGTTGCTCCCGCGGGAGACGTGGCAGACTTCGCGCTCCGGCCCGACGAGTTGCCGCCGCTGACGGCGCGATTCGCCTTTCAGGGCGGGACGGAAGTCGAAGCCAACGCGGCCTTGCCCGCCGCCTCCGTCGCGCGTGCCCTTTCCGTCGCCGGCGGCGAGCGCTGCGGCGGAGCGATCGCCACGGGGGCATCGAATGGGCCGGCGGCCATCTCTTCGCTCAAGCCGCTGGGGCAGGTGCGCGATTCGTTCATCCTGGCCGTGGCCGAGGACGGCTTGTGGATCGTGGACCAGCATGTGGCCCACGAACGCGTCCTGTTCGAGCGCGTCCTGCGGCAGCGCGCGGCCGAGCGGGTGGAAGGCCAGCGCCTGCTGATGCCACTGATCGTCGAACTGACGCCGGCGCAGCAGGCGGTGTTCCAGGAGATCGCCGACGAGCTGCGCGCCAACGGCTTCGAAGTCGAGCCTTTCGGCTCGCGCACGCTGGCGGTGAAGACCGCGCCGGCGGGGGTGGACGCCAGCGACATCGAGCGGCTGCTCAACGAACTGCTGGAAGGCTGCGAGCGCGAGGAGCAGGCCGTGAACCTGGAGAAGCTGCGCACGCGCATCGCGGCCTCCATCGCCTGCCATGCCGCCATCAAGGTCAATATGCCCCTGGACGCGAAGAAGATGGAGTGGCTGCTGAGCGAACTGGCCAAGACGGAGTGTCCGTTTTCCTGTCCGCACGGGCGGCCGGTGCTGCTGCGCTACTCGCTGGAAGAGATTCAGAGAGCGTTCAAACGCATATGACCGAACAGGAATTCAACCAGGCGCGGCGCGCGCGATGGCGGCTCGACGGGCGGCCGGTTCGAACGCCCGAAGAGGCGGCCGAGTTCCTGGAGTCAGTCGGGATGTGCGCGCTGTTTCCGCCGCGGGATCTCCTGCTGCCCAGCCTGGTGGGCGCGTGGGCGGGGAGCGATGAGCGCCTGCCGACGGCCGAGCGCGCGTTTCAGGACGAGCGCGGGCAAGCGGCGCGCGAACTGGCGGTGCAGTTGCTGCGCCGCCGAAGCGCGTACGAATCCAACCTGCTGGGCGAAAACGTGCTGCTGGTGGTGGCTTCCGTCTTTCCTTTCTTCTATGCCCTGAAGGGAGACAAGAATCCGCGGGCGGAACTGAAGCCAGGGCGGAGGGAGAAGATCTCTCCGCTGGCCGCAGACGCGTTCACCGCCATCCAGAAAGACGGGCCCATGAGCAAGCGCGGGCTGCGCCAGGCGCTGGGCGGGGAGCCTTCGGAAGCGGCCCTGGACCGCGCCCTGGGCGAGCTGTGGTCGCGGCTGCGCATCACCCGCGTGGATTACCGCGCCGGCGAAGGCGCGCTCTGGGACACGCTGCTGCGCTGGGCGCCGGAGGCGGTGCGCGAAGGATTGCAATTGAGCGTGGGCGAGGCGCTCTCTGCCCTGATCTCGCGTTACCTGGAAGCGGTGGTGGCGGCAGAGCGCAAGCAGATCGAGGAGTTTTTTTCGCTGCTGGCGCCGCGCTCCCGGGTGCGCGAGAACGTCAACGCCCTGCTGGCGGCGCGTGAACTGGCCTTCCGCAGCGTGGGATCGAAGACGCTGGTGGAACTGGCGCCACTGCGCGCCGCGGAACCGCGGGCGGTGGCGACGGAGAAACCATGAGCCAAGCCAGGAAGCTGATCATCGCCATTGACGGTCCTGCCGGTGTGGGCAAGAGCACGGT
>DATIGQ010000023.1 GCA_035454605.1 Terriglobales bacterium | reverse complement strand
TTGTGGAATTGGAAACTGGAAACTCGAAACCGCCTAATGCACTTCCGGCTTCTCTCCCAGCGCCTCGTCCTTCGGCGCTTTTTGCCCGCCCATGTGCCGCACGTCCGCCCCGCTCACCCAGAAAATCACATCCTCGGCGATGTTGGTGGCGTGGTCGGCCACACGCTCCAGATTTCGGGCCACCAGGAGCGCGTCCAGCGCTTGCCGCGTGACTGAAGGATCGGCGTGCATCTTCTCCACCATGTGAATGAAGATCTCGTCGTCCATGCGGTCTACCACGTCATCCATCTTCAGCACCGCCTCGGCGATAGCGGGCTTAGCCTCTACGAACGACTCCAGCGCCCGGCGCACCATTCCGGCCGACGTGGCCGCCATGCGCGGCATGTCCACCGGCAGCTCCACCGGAGGCAGCGTGGACATGTCCATCACCCGCTGGGCGATGTTCACCGCCTGGTCGCCCACCCGCTCCAGGTCGGCGTTGATCTTCATCACCGCCATGATGAAGCGCAGGTCCACCGCCATGGGCTGCTGCATGGCCAGCAGGTCCAGCGCCAGCTCGTCGATCTCGCGCTCCGCCATGTTGATGGCGCGCTCGCCCTCCAGCACCGCCTGGCACAACTTCAGGTCGCGCTTGCGATAGGCCTCGGTCGCCCGCTCCACCGCCTGTTCCGCCATCCCGCCCATGCGGAGCAGCTTGACCTTCAACTCGTCGAGTCCCAGCTGGAACCGTGTGCGCATTATCCGAACCTGCCCGTGATGTAGTCTTCCGTCCGCTTCTCGGACGGGTTGGTGAAGATCTTCTCCGTGCGGTCGAACTCGATCAGCCGCCCCAGCAGGAAGAATCCGGTGAACTCCGCCACCCGCGCCGCCTGCTGCATGTTGTGGGTCACGATCACGATGGTGTACTGCTCCTTGAGCTGGAAGATCAGTTCCTCGATCTTGCCGGTCGAGATCGGGTCCAGCGCCGAGCAGGGCTCGTCCATGAGCATCACTTCCGGTTCTACCGCCAGCGCGCGCGCGATGCACAGCCGTTGCTGCTGGCCGCCCGAGAGGCTCGCCCCCGACTTCTTCTTCAGGTCGTCCTTTACTTCGTCCCACAGCGCCGCCAGGTGCAGCGACCGCTCCACTACCTCGTCCAGCGCTCGCCGGTTGCGCACGCCGTTCAGCTTCAACCCCGCCGCCACGTTGTCGTAGATGGACATGGTGGGAAACGGATTGGGTTTCTGGAACACCATCCCGATGCGGCGCCGCACTTCCACCGCCGGGGTGCCGTTGCTGTAGATCTCGGTTTCGCCCACGCGCACTGTTCCCGTCACCAGCGCTTCGGGATTGGTCTCGTGCATGCGGTTGAGGCAGCGGATGAACGTGCTCTTCCCGCATCCCGACGGCCCGATCACCGCCGTGCAATGGTTCGCGGGCGCCTCCATCTCCACGTCATAGAGCGCCTGGGTCTTGCCGAACCAGGCGTTCAGGCCCTTCACTTGGATGCTGACGCCCATGCCCTATTCCGCTCCCCGGTAGACGCCGCGGCTGGTGGACCAGCGCACCGCGGCCACCGAGCCCACGATGATCACGATCAGTACCAGCGCTCCCGCCCACGCCTTGCGGTGCCAGTCGTCATAAGGCGAGATGGCGTACACGAAGATCTGCAGCGGCAGCGCGGCCGTCGGCTGGTCCAGGTTCAGATTCCAGAATTGATTGCCGAACGCCGTGAACAGCAAGGGCGCCGTCTCGCCCGCCACCCGCGCGAACGCCAGCATGATGCCGGTGATCACCCCGGAGGTGGCCGTGCGCAGCGTCACGGAAAGCGTGGCCCGCCACTGCGCCACTCCCAACCCCAGCGCCGCTTCGCGCACGGTTCGCGGCACCATGAGCAGCATCTCTTCCGTAGCCCGGGTGACCGTGGGGATCATCATGATGCCCAGCGCCACTCCTCCGGCCAGCGCCGAGAAGTGCTTCTGCCGCAGCACCACCAGCGAGTAGGCAACCAGCCCGATCACAATCGAAGGCACGCCGTTCAGGATGTCCGCCATGAAGCGGATTACATCTCCGAATCGGCCCCGTCCGTACTCCGCCAGGTAGATGCCCGCGCCGATCCCCAGCGGTACCCCGATCAGGCTGGCGATCCCCAGGATGATCCCCGAGCCCACGATGGCGTTGGCCATGCCTCCGCCCGTCTCTCCCACCGGCTTCGGGGTCTCCAGGAAGAAAGCCAGGTCCACCGCTCCGATCCCGCGGTACACCAGATACCCGAAGATGGCGACCAACGGGACCATCACCAGCACCACCGATGCCGAAGCTGCCGCCGTTGCCAGCAGATTCCTCACTCGGCGCCCGAGTCCGATGGGCCGGGTTTGCGTGCGCGTCGCGCTAAGCATGGCTCCTCGCCGGAGTACCGCGGGTCACGGACCACACCAGCAGCCGCGCCAAACCGTTCACGATGATGGTCACCACGAAGAGTCCGAGCCCGATCTCGATCAGCGCGCTCAGGTAGAGGTCTTCGGTGGCCTCGGTGAATTCGTTGGCCAGCACGCTCGCCATGGTGTAGCCGGGCGCGAACAGCGATTTCGAGATCTCCGGCCGGTTCCCGATCACCATGGTGACCGCCATGGTCTCTCCCAGCGCCCGGCCCAGCCCCAGGATGATGGCTCCCACGATGCCCGCCCGCGCATTGCGCAGCACGCCCATGCGGATCATTTCCCAGCGCGTGGCCCCCAGCGCCAGCACGCCTTCCCGCTGCGCGCGCGGCACTGTGGCCAGCACCTCGCGCGTCAGGCTGCTGACGATGGGCACGATCATGATGGCCAGAATCACCACCGCCGCCAGCATCCCGATGCCGTACGGCGGGCCTTCGAACAGGCCGGTCCAGCCCAGGTACTTGGCCAGCCACGGCTGCACGTGTTCCCGCAGCAGCGGCGCCAGCACGAAGATGCCCCACAAGCCGTAGATCACGCTCGGAATCGCGGCCAGCAGCTCGCTCAGGAAAGCCAGCGGACCGCGCAGCGGGCGCGGGCACATCTCGGTGACGAACACCGCCACCCCGACCGCGACCGGCACCGCCAGCGCCAACGCCAGCAGCGACGACACCACCGTGCCGTAGATGAACGACAGGGCTCCGAACTCGCCCATCACCGGATCCCACACCTCGCGGGTGAAGAAACTCCAGCCGAACTCGTGCATGGACAGCCGCGAATTGACGACCAGCTCGTAGACGATCAGGCCGAGCACGCCCGCTACCGACAGGGCGCAGCCCAGCATGGCGTAGCGGAACAGCCGGTCTGCCAGGCGGCTCAGCGTCCCCTGCCGCAGGCGCACCAGCCGCTGCGCTCGGGTCGCGGGAGCGGGCCGGGTGGTCGGTTCGGGGGTGCTGCCATGCAACACGGGTGGCATGCCGGCCAGCGAGTCGCTCATCGCCCGAACCCTAACAGAGTCTTGTTACAGGACTGTTACAAGGCTGGGGAAGCGCGCAGAACGACCGGTGTCCTGCGCGCTCCCCGCTTAGAAGGCATAGATCAGGTCAAATTGCATGCGCTTGAGGAGTGGTTCGGTATTGAAGGGGGCGACCGTGTTACAGGTGAAGCCTGAGGCCTTGGCGGCGTTCTGCAACCGGCAGTCCAGCGTCCGGCCGATGAAGAGGGTGTAGTTCGCGGTGACGTTGTTGCGCACCTTCCACAGCGCATACAGCCGGTGCTGCAAAATGTTGGTCGAGGCCCGGTTGTCGCTTTCGTTGAACTGCGAGATCACGGCGTCCTGTTCGATGCGCGAGAACATGTAACCGAACTGCAGGTCGTTCTTGTTCTTCGTCTGGCCGATGCTCACCTCGCTAAAGAAGGCCGAGTCCTGTTTGCCCGAAGCCAGCGGGTCTTTGTTCTCGGCGTTCAGGTTTTTCAGATACTCGCCCAGGATGTGGACCGGCCAGCGATTCCACGGCGTCTTGAGGTTCGCATCCAGGATGAAGTCGCTGTACAGGAACTTGGAAACGAACTCCCGGGTCGGTGATCCGGTGGTCACGCGGCAGCCCACCTCGCCTCCCGCGCCGCAGTTGCGCGTGGCGTTGGTCTGCGCGTTGGCGTTGATGATGCGGGTGGCCCCGCCCAGCGGGCTGGCCGCCTGCGCGACCACGTCGGCGTTACGCCAGTTCAGCAATGAGTACGAAGGCGTGATGGTCAAGCGGCTGCCGAACTGCAGGCGCGTGCTCACCGCGGCTCCGGCGGCAAACGCGTCGTTGTCTCCGCTCGACTCGCTGAACATGATCTGCATGGGATTGAAGGTGACGTTGCGTACCACCGAGTTCTTCACGTCGAACGAGAACTTCTCGCTGAAGCCTTCCGGATTCAAGTCGTTGTCGAAGCTGAGTGGCGTCCGGTTCCAGGTGTAGGCCCACTTCCCGCCCGTAAGCTGCAGCCACTTGTGGGCTTGCGGGTTGAAGGTGATCCATCCGCGGTCGAAGCCCACGGTCTTGCGCTCGAAGAAGCTGGTCAGGGTCTCGTTCGTGGAGACCGGATCGCGGAAGGACGGATTGCCGTCGGCCACCGCGCCCGAAGCCAGGAACAGCCCGGCGGAGAAGTCGTCGTTCAGCTTGCCTTGTACTCCGAAGCGCAGCCGTATGCGTTCCCGGTGCCGGTCTTGCGGCCCTTGCTGGTAGAAATTCTCGTAGCGCACCCGCACGTCGCCCGAGAAGCGGAAGCGGCCCATGGTGGCTTCCAGGCCCGAGACCCTCTTCTGGTCCTCCTGCGTGCTCACGGCGGCGTTCGCCAGGTTCGTCTTGATGTCGGAGAGGTCGCTCTGCAGCGCCGCCACCGACTCCTGCTGCGAACTGGAACTGCTCTGCGCCGCCGCGGCCTGCTGCTGCGCCTCGGTGGCCACGCGCAGCGCGTCGGCCGCCTGCTGCTGCTGCGCCTTCATCTGCATCACTTCGCCGCGCAACTCCTGCAGTTCCTGCCTCTGCGTCTCCAGCAGCTCCCGCAGCGCCCGCACGTCCTCCGCGGTCACGGCCTCGTCCCTCTTCTTCTTGTTTGCGGCGGCGGCCATCGTTGTCAGCATCACCGCCAGGACCAGCGCACACCCTGCTCTCACTGCCGATTTCATTTCCTCGCTCCTTGGCTTGGTTGAATCGACTGCGGGATTCACGCCTTAACCTGCGCTTCCATCCGGTCCGGCATCCTACCGTATCTGGGCGATGGTCGTGCGCACCTTGTCCGCTACCTCTTTCGGCAGCGGCGCGTAGGTGAGCTGCGTTGCCATCTTCTGGCCGTCATTCAACATCCAGTTCAGGAAGTCCACCAGCACCTTGCCGCGCTGCGCGTCCTTCGGTTTCCCCGGGACCAGCAGCCAGGTGAAGCTGGAGATAGGATACGCATCCTTGCCCGGGGCATTGGTGATGGACACGCGGAAGTCCGGCGGCATTTTCGCCGTGGCCGCGGCCTGCGTGGTGGCCGCCAGGCTGGCCTTCACGAAATTCCCGGCAGCGTTCTTGACGCTGCCGTAAGTGATCTTGTTCTGCTCGGCATAGATCAGCTCCACGTAGCCGATGGCGCCGTCCAGTTGCCTTATCATCCCGGCCACGCCCTCGTTGCCCTTGGCGCCCAGTCCTACCGGCCACTTCACGCTGGTGCCCTTGCCCACCTGCGATTCCCAATCCTTGCTGATCTTCGACAGGTAATCGGTCCACACGAACGTGGTGCCGCTGCCGTCGGAACGGTGCACCACGATAATGGACTGATTGGGCAGGTTCACTCCGGGGTTGGCATCCGCGATCTCCTTGGCGTTCCAGGAGGTGATGCGTCCCAGGAAGATTCCCGCCAGCGCCTGCGGAGTGAACTTCAGCTCGCCGGTGACGCCCGGTACCTTGTACGCCGGCACCACGGCGCCCAGCACCGTCGGGATGTGGAAAATCTTGCCCTTGGCCTGGCTGAGTTGGCTGTCCGACATAGGCCCGTCGGTGGCGCCGAAATCTACCGTCCCCGCCAGCACCTGGCGGATGCCGCCGCCGCTCCCGATGGACTGATAGTTGATCTGCACATCCGGATGGATGCGGTTGTACTCCGCGAACCACTTGCTGTAGATGGGATAGGGAAAAGTGGCGCCCGCGCCGTTCAACTTGGTTTGGCCCCAGGCCGATCCCGCCAGGCAGGCCATCATCAGAAATGCCAGCATCATGCGACGTATCACTCGTGTCCTCCTTGCTCCGCCGAGTGTGGCCGACGCTTGTTAACGCCGTGTTACAGAGGGTTGAATTTCCGTTGAAAAGGAAGTTGCCAACTGGGTACTAGGTACTAGGTACTGGCTACTGCTGTCTTTTCAGCCAGTCCAGCAGCATCTGCTCGCGCGACTTGCCGTTGGAGCGCAGCACGTGCCGCAAGGTGTGTCCGCTGATGAGATGGCACACTTCTTCCGCCAGGTTCTTGGCGTGGTCGCCGGCCCGTTCCAGCGCCTGGGTCATGAACAGCACCTGGATGCTCTCCCGCACTTCCCCCGATTCCTGTCCGTGGATGTGGCGATGGAATAGCAGGTTGCGCAGGCGGTCCACCTCCGCGTCGGCGCGCAGCACGGTGACCGCCAGCATGAGGTCGCGCGCGGCGTAGGCCTGCCGCACGCCCTCCAGCATCCTGGCCACCCGCTGCCCCATCTCCGCCAGCTCGCGGACGTCTTCCGCGTCCAGGTGGCGGCCCACGGCGCGCCCTCGCCCGGCGAACGTGGCTGCCAGGTCGCCGATGCGCTCCAAGTCGGTCATCAGCTTCAGGCAGGAGAGCAACTCGCGCTGCTCGCTGGATTTCGCCATACCCAGGGCGGCCGCCAGTTCTTCGTCGAGCTGACGATCGAGTTGGTCGAGTTCCAGCTCGCAGAGGTCGGTGGCGTCGAACTGGTCGGCGGCATTGCTGGTCAGCCCGGCCACCGCATGCTTCCACGCCGCTTGCGCCAGATCGCACGCCGCCAGCGTCAGTTCCACCATCCGCGGCCCCAGTGGCTGCTCCGCGTTGGGTTCAGCCCGTAGTGCCATGCGTCATGCCTCCTGCCTCTTGCTGGAACCAGAAACGCAAAACCCGAAACCGGTCTTGATTTCTCCGGCCGCCTGCCACCCGCAAACTGCCACCTGCGTTTGGAAGGTCCGGAACCACGGCCGGGATGGGCCGTGGTCCGGATTCACGACGGGTGCAAGACGACGTGGATGCATAGGTGAAGTGACTGATTGGCTCGATTTCACCGCAGGCGGGTTACAGGGGAATTACGGGTGTGTGAATTCTTGGTAAAAAGCCTTTCAACGCAGAGCCCGCAGAGGTCGCAGAAAATCGGGGCTGGCAGTGCCGGAACGGGCGGCACAGGCGGTGATCGCCCTGCGATGAAGCCAAGGGTACGGATAAGAAGAGAACTGACCCCTGAAAAAGAATCCTGCGCCGCCTCCTTACCGCCGCCCAGCCGGGAAGTCTATCCAGGTGGGGTGCAGCGATCATTTCTTGAGGAGGCAGGGAGGACCATGTTTCTTTCCAGGACCGCTATTCACAGGCATCTCATGCTGGCGATTGTGGGCGTGGCGGCAGTCGGAGCTGTGGAGGTGAAAGCCGCCACTCCTCGCATTGAAGGCACAATCGAGAAGGTCGCCTGCCCCTTCGATGCAAGCAAGGCGCTGCTTCCAGTCACTTGCGGTCGGCTGAAGGTGCCTGAAAATTATGATGATCCGGGGCGAACGATTGAAGTCGCTTTCATGATCGTCAGCCCGGAACGCAGGATCGATGCAGATACCCCGGTCATTTTCCTCAGTGGAGGGCCCGGTTCGCCGAGCCTAGTGCATGTGGAAACGCTGGTCACGCTTCCCGCCATCCGCGAGATTGTCGTCGATCGGGACTGGGTCTTCTTTGACCAACGAGGCGGCGGCCGATCGATTCCTCAGCTTTTTTGCCAGCCCGAGGACGACTGGTTCAAGCAGGTGAAGACCTGCAGGGACCAACTGATCAAGCAGGGCGTGGATCTTTCTCAATACAACAGCGCGCGGATTTCCAGCGACATGGAAGCGCTCAGGAAAGCCCTGGGCGTGAAGCAATGGAACGTTTGGGGCGCCTCCTACGGGGCAAGGCTCGCATTCACGGTGGCGCGCTACTATCCCTCGAGCGTCCGCTCCCTCCTTGTCGATGGTCCCTATTTGCCTGAAGATCAGGAACGGGTCGAAGATCTTCGTGGCGCAGAGGTCGTGCTGAACAAGATCTTCTCGAAATGCGCGGCAGACGCGGCCTGCTCCTCCAGGTTTCCGGAGTTGCGAAGCCGCTTCATGGCCGCGCTTCCCCGGCTCCGGCAGCATCCCCTCTCGATCGGGGAGGCGCGGATCGACGACTACAACGTGGTGAACACCATTCTCGACTGGCTCTATGGCGGCGCCTATCCCACGTTTGAACAGCGCGTACAGAGGGTCATCGCTTACGCGGATGCGGCGGCTCGCGGCGATGGCGGGCTCATGCTGCGGATCGAGGAACAGATGACCAAGGAGACGCCCCCGATTCCCGCCTTGCCGGACGCAGGCAAGTGGAACACCGGCCAGAACCTCTCCATCGATTGCCACGAAGAGAAGCCGTTCGAGTCCGTGGATGAATATGCGCAAGCGGCGGCCAAGTCTGACATTGTCCGTTCTATTCTCGGGAAGAGAGGAGGGGTGAGAGCTTTTCAAACCTGCGCCTTGTGGCCTGCGGGGCGAGCCGACCCGATGGAAAACACCCATGTGTATTACGACGGGCCCATACTCGCGTTTACCGGAGAATTGGATCCAACCCTGTCAGGAATCGCAGGCTACAAGGTCGAAATGCTTTATGCCAACGCAAGGAACGTGGTTTTCAGGAATGCCGGGCACGCTCAGTTCTATATCCGATCGTATAACTATTCACCGGAAGAGTATGAGTATCGGCGATGTGCCTTGGCGTTAGCGCGCCAGTTCCATGCCGATCCGCAACGAAGGCTGGATACGGGTTGCGCAGAAGCACGAGCATTGCGACTGGCACAATGATGAGGCAGCCCCGGCGCTTTCGTCGAGGTTCTTAGCGTGAGCAGCTCTCGTTCAGGTTTTCTCTGAGACCCGAGATTTGGCGCCTGAACCGCTCGTGTCACAATGCTCCGAAGCATTCCATCTTCACGGAGAGGCAACTGACCATGCGCACGGCTCTGAGCGTGATTCTTGGCCTGGCGTTGGGCGCCAACGGCCTGTGGATGTTGGCCGCGCCGGGGAGCTGGTATCAGGCCATTCCCGGCGTGGCTGATACCGGTCCCATGAATCCGCATTTCATCCGGGACATCGGGTGTGCGTTTCTGGTGGTCGCACTGGCCTTGTTCTGGCTGGCCCGCTCACGGCAGGCCTGGCCCGCGGCAATGGCTGGCGGAGCCTTTCTCACGCTGCACGCGGTGATCCACGTTTGGGACACCCTGGCCGGTCGTGAGCATCCCCACCGCCTGCTGGCGGAAGCGCCCACCGTGATCCTTCCCGCTATTCTGGTTCTTTGGCTGGCCTGGCCGCCCAGTGCCACCGGCCGAGAATCAATTGCCGAGCGCTGACCACCATTCGCGCCACCTAGAACTAGAACCTAGAACTGATTCTGGGTTTCATGGCAGACCTCGGACCACAGGATACCCTTCAGGCTCCTGGGTAGAGGGTCGAGGGACCTGGGGTTTGCACTCTTGAGAATCTGCTCGGCCATGCAGCTCCCTTCAACTAAGTCAACCACCTGCGCCACGTTCCGCCACTGCCGCCTCTCGCGCCGCGCCCACCAGCGTGAACACAAACGTCGACCCGTGCCCCAGTTCGCTCTCGGCTCGGATGGTCCCGCCGTGGGCCAGCACGATGTGCTTGGCGATGGCCAGGCCCAGGCCGGTCCCTCCCGACTCGCGCGAGCGCGCCCTATCCACGCGGTAGAAGCGCTCGAACAGGCGAGGCAGGTGGTCGGAGGCGATGCCCGGGCCCTGGTCGCGCACGAAGAACTCCACCGGGCCGCCGGCTTCGGGCTGGCGCGCGCCCACCACTACCCGACGGCCTTCGAGCGAATACTTGAGCGCATTGTCAATCAGGTTGGAGAACACCTGGTGGATGGAATCGCGGTCGGCCAGCACCGGGTGGTGGGCCTGGTTCTCGATGACCAGCTCGACGTGGCGCGCGCGCGCTGCCTCCCGGAAGCTCTGCACGGCTTCTTCCAGCAGTTCACCGGGCTCGACCGGACGCAGTTCGAAGGCGCGCTCGCCGGATTCCACCCGCGCCAGCGTCAGCAGGTCTTCGGTGAGCCGTGCCATGCGCGACGCGTTCTTGCGGATGATCTCCAGGAACTCGCGGCCGGCCTCGCCGCCGGCGCCCGCTTCCAGCATGGTCTCGGCGTAGCCCTGGATGGAAGTGAGCGGCGTGCGCAACTCATGAGAAACGTTGGCGATGAAGTCGCGCCGCGTCTGCTCGACGCGCTCGATCTCGGTCAAATCGTGCAGCACGGCGACGGCGCCGCCCGCGGCCAGCGGCGCGGCCGTGACCTCGAAGGTGCGGCCTGGGACCACGCCGGAGACGCGAGCGCGGCGCACCTCACGGCGCGCCGTGGCTTCATCCACTGCGCGCAGCAATTCCGGCTGGCGCACGGTTTCCACCAGCGGAGCCCCCACCCGGATGCCCTCCACCAGTTCGCGCATCCGTCCGTTGGCCCACTGCGTATGCCCGTCGGGGCCCACGGCAATCACCGCTTCCTGCATGCCGTTGAGCACCGCCTCCAGTTGCTGGCGGCTGTCTTCGACGGCGCGGAAGCTGTGCTCGAGCTGGCGGGCGGTCGAGTCGAGCGACGCCGCCACCTGCGCGATCTCGTCACTGGAGCGCTCGGCCACGCGCGCACTCAAATCCCCGCCGGCGACGCGCTGGGCAAACTCGACGATGCGCCGCAGTCGTCCCGCGATGGATTGCGCCAGCACGGCAGCCAGAAGCGTGGCGATCAGCACCGCCAGCGCTGACCCCTGCAACAGGCCGCGGCGTATTCCGGCCGTCGTTTCCTCGATCTCGGTCAGCGGATAGGCCAGCCGCACTGCCCCGCCGGGAATGGGCACGGCCACGTACAGAAACGGAATCCCGACAGTGCGGCTACGGCGGGCGTCCACCCCCACGCCGCCGGCGAGCGCGGCACGGAACTCCGGCCGCGTGGCATGGTTCTCCATGGTCTGCGGGTCGGCCTCGGAATCCGCCAGCACCTTGCCGGAACTCTCGATGACGGTGGCGCGGGCGCCCGCCGCCTGCGCCTCCTCCTGGATCACCGCCGCCATCGATTCCGTTGGGGTGTGAGTCACGCGCGCCGCCACCAAGCGCGTCTTCTGGGTGAGCGAGCGCTCGATCTCGCCGCGCAAGGATTTTTCCCAGGCCCGGCGCACTACGATGTCCAGCGTCGCCGTGGCCACCGCGACGACCAGCACGAAGGCCAGCAGCAGCTTGAAGAAAATGCGGCTTCTCACTTCGCGGCCTCGAAGCGGTATCCGGCGCCGCGCACCGTGCGCAGGTGGCGCGGGTCCTCCGGATCCTTCTCGATTTTTTCCCGCAGGCGGCGCACGTACACGTCCACCGAGCGCGGGGTGACGAAATGCGTGTCGCGCCAGACGGCGTCCAGCAACTGGTCGCGCGTGAACACCCGGCCGGGGTGGCGCATCAGATAATCGAGCAGTCGGAACTCCGTAGCCGTGGTGGGGACGTTCCTGCCGCGTACCTTCAAAATCATGGCGCCGGTGTCGAGTTCGACGTCGCCGGCGTGCAGCACCGCGGGCGCCGGCGGACGCTCGAAGCGCCGCAGCACTGCCTTCACCCGCGCCACCATCTCGCGCGGACTGAAGGGCTTTACGATGTAATCGTCCGCGCCCAGCTCCAGGCCCACGATGCGGTCGGCTTCGCCGCTCTTGGCGGTGAGGAAAATCACCGGCGTCATGGCCAGCGAGGCGTGCTGGCGGATGTGGCGGCAAAGTTCCAGTCCGTCGCCTCCCGGCACCATGATGTCCAGCAGGAAGACCGCGGGTGGCGCTTTCTCCGCCGCCGCGAGAACCGGCGGGGTGGAGGTGAAGGCGCGCACCGCGTATCCCGCGCCCTCCAGATGATGGCGGACCAGGCGGGCGATGTCGGCGTCGTCTTCCACCACGAAGATGGTCGGCGTCACGGCAGCTATTGTATCCGCGAACATCAAGCGCGACCGTCGGCGGTCGGCTTTCCGCCCTCCGCGCCCGAGGTTTGAGCGCTTCGCCGAGCGATTGCTATAATCACAACTCCGCAGGAACTTCCGGGCAATGCCCGCACTCCTTGCGAAGCCGCCGGCCCTCCGCCGGCGCACGTCGCCAGACAGATCCACTGGTAGCGTGGCCGCGTGGGTGTGGCGGTAGCTCAGATGGTAGAAGTGGCCAGGTAGCTCAGATGGTAGAGCGCGGCCCTGAAAAGGCCGGCGTCGGCGGTTCGATTCCGTCCCTGGCCACCATGTCACTTGGAGGGTCGCAGCCCTACAGGGTCGCAGCCCTAAAAGGTCTGCGCCACGCTCGGGACTTCGGCGATTCCGTCGCTGGCCACCATCCTCACCGGTGTCACATCCGGTTCCAGCAGCATGAGGCACGCACCTAAGTAGCTGGA
>DATIGQ010000022.1 GCA_035454605.1 Terriglobales bacterium | reverse complement strand
GCGCGATTATCCCGACCTGCGCAGCGAGAGCCAGGGCGAAGGCGGGCGCCGCTACGTGGTGATCTTCCCCAAGGACTACCAACCCGGCGCACCCCGGCCGGGCGGCCGGCCCCATGTGAAGAGCTTCCGCAAGGGACGGTAATACATTGATTCATTGACGATTGAAAACCGCGCCTTCACCAATCTTCAATGAACAAATGAATCAATCGTCAATCCTCCATGTCTCCGCGGTGAATCGTCCCTTCACAAACCACTAGCGCTCCTCCCCGCACCTTGGCATGATGCGCTTGACCGCAGCCCGCCGGGGCGGGCGCGGCGAGGTGATGGCCATGGCCGCAGAAGTGGAACTGCTGGCGGAAGTCCCGCTGTTCGCGCTGCTGGGGAAAAAGGAACGCCTGAACCTGGCGGCGATCCTGAGCGTCAAGCGATTCGACAAAGGCGACAGCATTTTTTCCTTCGGCGATGCCGGGGACTGCCTGTACCTGGTGCGTTCCGGCAAGGTCGAGGTCTTCGTGGAAAACTACGAGGGCGAGAAGACCATCCTGGCGGAAAACGGACCAGGCGACCTGTTCGGCGAGATCTCGTTGCTCGACGGCGGCGCGCGCACGGCGACCGCCGTGGCGGTGGAGAGCACGGAGACACTTACGCTCGACCGCGAACACCTGCTGGAGTTTCTGAAGCGGCATCCCAAGGCCGCGCTCGACCTGCTCACGGTGGTGGGCCGGCGCCTGCGTACCACCGACGAGCTGCTGCGCACCCACGTGACGCGCAACGTCAACGAAGAAGAGCAAGAGCGGATGACCTTCGGCGAGCGCATTGCCGACCGCGTGGCCACCTTCGGCGGTTCGTGGACGTTCATCCTGGTTTTCGGGGCATTCCTAATGGGTTGGATGTTCCTCAATGCCTTCATCCTGCTGTCGAAGGCCTACGATCCTTACCCGTTCATTCTGCTGAACCTCTTGCTCTCCACCCTGGCGGCGCTGCAGGCGCCGGTGATCATGATGTCGCAGAACCGGCAGTCGGCCAAGGACCGGCTGAAGGCCGACCTCGAATATCAGATCAACCTGAAAGCTGAACTGGAGGTGGCGCAGTTGCACAACAAGATCGACCGTGTCTACGAAACCATGCAGGCCAACTTCGCGAAGATGAATCGGCCGGCGGGCGTGACGGCGGGAGAGCGCAGCGAACCCGGCAAGGGGCCGCAACCGAAATCCCCAGCCCAGCCATCCAAGGGCTCCGAGCCGCCACAAACCCCGTCCTAGGCCGGAATCCTCGATGAGGCAGCGGCCTTGACTTCGCGCAGCCGCCCCGTCTTGACGTCAAAGATGAAACCGCGGACCGGGATGTGCCGCGGAACCCAAGGATGCGATTGGATCTTTAGCAGCTGTTCGCGCAGGTTGTCCTCCAGGTCGCCGAAGGCGAAGAAACGAGCTGGAACGGCGGCCAGCGCGCCCGTCTCGCGGTGCAACCGCTGGCGCAGATCTTCATCCTGGAAGCTGAGCATGCCGCAATCGGTGTGATTGATGACCACGAATTCCTGCGTTCCCAGAAGGTGGTGGGAGATGATCAACGAGCGCAGAGCATCCTCGGTAACGATCCCTCCGGCGTTACGGATGATGTGTGCGTCGCCGGTGTGGAGTCCGAGCGCTTCTTCGACGGTGAGCCGCGCGTCCATGCAGGCTACTACGGCCAGCTTGCGCGCCGGCGGCATGGCCAGGTGCCCCAACTGGAATCGTTCGGCATAGCGACGGTTGGCTTCGAGAACCTCATCGGTCACGCTCATGGTGATTCTCCTCCCGTGACCGGAATGGATGATTCATCCCCGGGGCGGGATTCAAGGGGCGCGCCTTTTCGTCCCCACCGGTGTCTGGTTCATCCCACGACCCGCGCAGCCACTACAATCACGTGATACCCGCCGTGCACCTCGACGATACCATCGTCGCCATCTCCACCCCACCGGGCCGCGGCGGCATCGGCGTGGTGCGACTCTCGGGGCCGGAGGCGCGCGACATCGCGCTGCCGCTCCTGCGCCTGAAGCACGCGCTCGAACCCAACCGCGCCATTTTCGGCGAACTCATCGAGCCCGCGACCGGCGAAGCGACGGGCGGGCTGGGGGCGGGCGAAAGAATCGACGAAGTCGTCGTCACCTACTTCCAGAAGCCGCATTCCTACACCACCGAAGACGTCGTCGAGATCTCCACGCATGGCGCGCCAGTCGTGCTTCGCCACGTCGTCGAGATGTGCCTGGAGCGGGGCGCGCGCCTGGCGGAGCCCGGCGAGTTCACCCTGCGCGCATTCCTGAACGGCCGGCTCGACCTCACCCAGGCCGAGGCGGTGCGCGACCTCATCGAGTCGCAGACGCTCTACCAGGCCAAGGTGGCGGCCCAGCAGTTGGGCGGCGCGGTGTCGCATCGCCTGGCGCCCATCAAGCAGGCGCTGGTGGAGCTGATCGCGCGGCTCGAAGCCGGCATCGACTTCGCCGAAGACGATGTCCCGGTGCTGCCCGCGGAGCAGATCCTGGCGGGTCTCGCCGAGGTGCGCGCGCCGCTGGCCGAACTCGAGGCCTCGTTTGCCTACGGCAAGCTGGTGCACGAGGGGATGACGCTGGCCATCGTCGGGCGTCCGAACGTGGGCAAATCGAGCCTGTTCAACCGGCTGGTGGAGCGCGAGCGCGCCATCGTGACCGCGTCACCTGGAACCACGCGCGACCTGGTGAGCGAGACCGTGGCGCTCGACGGCATCCCGGTACGCCTGGTGGATACCGCCGGCCTGCGCGATGCGCTCGATGAAGCCGAGAGCATCGGGGTGCGCAAGTCGCTGGAGGCGCTGGCCGATTGCGACCTGGCGCTGGTGGTGCTCGACGCTTCGCGTCCGCCCGCCCAGCAGGAAGAAGAGTTGCTCAAGCTGGTGGCCGAGCGACGAGCCATCGTGGTGGAGAACAAGGTTGACCTCGCGCCCGACGCCGGCCAAGCGCGCGCTGCCGTGAACGGCATGGTGCGCGTGCAAACCTCCGCATTGACGGGCTTGGGCATCGCCGAACTGCGGCAGGAGATCCGCGGGCAGTTGGGAGTGGCCGCTTCCGGCGAGCAGGAAGCCGGATTCCTCACCAGCGTCCGCCACCAGGGGCTGGTGC
>DATIGQ010000021.1 GCA_035454605.1 Terriglobales bacterium | reverse complement strand
GAAGATGCAGGATACGACCCGGAACGTCGCGGTGTCATCCTGAGGATGACTTACGCAAGAAAGCACAACTGGAGGCGCTCGGTTTCGGCGACAATGATGGTCATGGAGACTTTCTACTATTCGCACCTTCGCTCGCCCGTCGGCCCGCTCACGGTGGCGGTCTCCGAGCGCGGCCTGGTCGCTCTCGAGTTCGGCGATGCGCACCCGTCGCGCAACGGCCGCGCTCCGCACCCGGTCGAGTGGCAGGAATCGGCGGAGAGGACCGCGCCCTACGTGAAGCAGCTCGAGGAATATTTTTCCGGCATCCGGAGGGAGTTCACGCTGCCGCTGGACTTGCGCGGCACCGAATTCCAGAAGCGCTGCTGGCAGGCGCTCGTGGAGATTCCTTATGGGCACACGCGCACCTACGCCGACGTGGCCCGCGCCGTCGGCAAGCCGCGCGCCTTCCGCGCTGTGGGCCTGGCCAACAACCGCAACCCTGTGGCCATCATTGTGCCGTGTCACCGCGTCATCGGCTCGGACGGTTCGCTCACCGGCTATGGCGGCGGATTGAACGTAAAGGAAGAGCTCTTGCGCCTCGAAGGTGCGCGCCTGTAAGGCCGGCTGGCGGCTCACAAATCGAAGTTCGCAGTTCGTAGTTACGGTAGACTTTCGCTAATGCATGCCCACGCGGAAGATCGCGCTTCGCGGGTCCTTCAGCTTTCCCTGCTGGCCACGCTGGCCTACATCGTGGTCTGCGTGGTAGTGGGCATCCAGGCGCGCAGCCTGGCGCTGATCTCTGAGGCGGGTCACAACGTCTCCGACCTGCTGGCACTGCTGCTTTCGCTGGTGGCGGTGTACCTGCACGCGCGCCCACCCAGCTCATCGAAGACCTACGGATACCAGCGCGCGGGCGTTCTGGCGGCGTTCGTCAACGCGCTCTCACTCGCCGGCCTGACGTTCTATCTCTTCTACGAAGCGGCGCATCGGCTGTATGCGCCGGTCGAAGTGCACGCTCGGCCGATGATCGCGGTCGCCGCAGCCGGCATCGTGATGAACGCCACCATCGCGCTGGCCATCTACCGCACCGGCCGCGATGTGAACCTGCGCAGCGTGCTGCTGCACGAATTGGGCGACACCCTCTCCACCGCCGCCGTGGTGGCGGGCGGTTGGGGCATCCTGACGACCGGCCAGAACTGGATCGACCCGGCGCTGTCGTTCGGCATCGGCGCCCTGATCCTGTGGTCCGCGTTCGGCATCCTGCGGGAGACGCTGAACATATTGCTGGAAGGCGCGCCGCGCGGCATCGAACTGGATCGCATCGCGCAGGATCTGCGCTCCATCGAAGGGGTCGAAGGCGTCCACGACCTGCACGTCTGGAGCCTGGGCTCGGAGCACCACGCGCTTTCCTGCCACATCCGCATCCCGGATATCCCGCCCTCGGCCAGCGAGCGCATCCTGCGCGCAGTGAACGAGCGGCTGCGCCAGCGCTTCCACATCCACCACACCACTATCCAGTTCGAGCACGCGGCCTGCGAAGTGGTCGAGGGATGCGCCGCGGCTGCGGTGGAAACGCGCGCACACACGCACTAGCCGCGAGCTAGCGGCCTCGACGTGGTTTGGAATCCCCGCCGGCCGGGGCCATGTGGCGGTCCACCGTGGACTGCGAGAACGAGCTCAGTTCTTCGAGCAGCGTGCGCGCCTCCGGCGAGGCGCGCAGTTCCGGCAGGTCAAGCTGATCGCGCAGGTGGCGGACCATCTCCGTGACGCGGCGCATGCGTGAGACCTGCAGCATGCGATCGGCGCCGACGCCGCTCTGCTCGCCGCTGGCCTGCAGATAGGCCCATATGAGGTGGCGCAGGTGGTCGACCGCGGCGCGGAAGTCGTCCATCAAGCCCTGGTCGAGAAGTTCATCCAGCTTGCGAGCCTGTTCGCCGTCCTGGCCGCTGTGCTCCACCGCCTGCTCCAACTCCTGATGGAACTGGCGCAGGTCCTCAGTGACACGACGGACGCGGTCTGCCAGGCTCTCGGCCATGGCAAGAACCTTATCACAAGGCACGCTCATGGCGCGCCCGCAGCCAACAGCCAGGCTATGCCTGGCGACCCGTGACGCCCGTAGCTACGGCGATCTCCTGCAGCAACGCGCGGGCTTCCGGAGTGGCGGCGATGGGCGGTGTGCGAATCTCCTCACGCAGCAGCCGCAACATCTCCGTCACTCGCTCCATGCGGGCCTTCAGCAAAAGGTCTTGCGCAGTGAATCCCGTGTTTTTCCCGGCGGCTTCCAAATGGGCCCAAAGTACCAGGCGCGTGTGGTCCACGGCAGACTTGAATGCCGCGATCAACTTCCCGTCGAGCATTTGATCCAGCGTCAGCGTTCGAACCGCTTCGGCCGGATCTCCGATAGCGGCTCTGTTGATCTCGTCCTGTACTTTTTTCAGATCCACAGTGAGCCGCCGGATGTGATCCGTTAACTCCTGGGACATGATGGGCCCACCTTAGCACGCTTTCCCGGTTTGACACTTTGTTTTTGGGATGGCTAAGCTGAAGGAGTTGGTATGGAGCGGAAGGCCCCTGCCCAACATCTAATTAACCGTGAAGTTACTGAGACAATCCCTGCGCATGCAGGCCATGGCGCAACTCCTCCCCGCGCTGGAGGGCGGGGACGAGACCCTGGTGGGCGGCCAGGCTGTGCTCGAAGGCGTCATGATGCGCACGCCCCATGCTTTTGCCATCTCGGTGCGCAAGCCTTCGGGCGAGGTGACGACCCATGCCGAGAGCCTGGAAAAACTCTCGGAGAAGCATCGCTGGATGGGCTGGCCGCTGGTGCGGGGCGTGGCCACCCTGGGCCAGGCGATGGCGTTGGGCTACCGCGCCCTCCGCTACTCCGCCAACGTGGCACTGGAGGAGGCTACGCCCCAGGCCGAAGGCAAGAAGCTGGAGATCAGCGGCTGGATGATGGCGCTGAACGTGCTTTTCTCGCTGGGCTTCTTCATCTTCTTTTACAAGTTCGTGCCGCTGGCCGCGACCACCGGCTTGCAGCGCGTCTCGCCGGTGTTCGAGCAGCCGCTGGTGTTCAACCTGGTGGACGGCCTGATCCGCATCCTGCTGTTCGTGGTGTTCATCTGGGGCGTGTCGCGCTGGGCGGAGATCCACCGGGTGTTCCAGTATCACGGCGCGGAGCACAAGACGGTGTTCGCCTTCGAGGCCAAGGAACCGCTGGAGGTGGCCCGCGCGCAGAAGTTTTCCACCTGGCATCCGCGCTGCGGCACCAGCTTCCTGATGACGGTGATGCTGATCGCCATCCTGTTTTACGCGCTGGTTCCGGTCGAGACGTTCTGGGCGCGCTTTGCGGTGCGCATCGCGCTGCTGCCGCTGATCGCCGGGGTGTCGTTCGAGATCATCCGCTACGCCGCCAGGCACCGTAAGTCCCTGTTCTCCCTGATGACCCTCCCCGGGCTGTGGCTGCAGCGCATCACCACGCAGCCACCGGACGACGGCATGGTGGAGTGCGCCATCACCTCGCTGGACCGCGCCATGGAACTGGAGCAGCAGCGCGGCGGAGAGATGGTGATTGCCTAGCGGGCTCCGCCCGCGCCCTCCGCTCTCTGCTATCCGCTTTCCGACAAACGAAACCCAAGCCTGCGCTTACAATTGAGCCGGTGGGAGCGCGGGGCCGCCATTACTGACAACTGACCACTGGCTACCGGCAACTGAGCATGTTTGAGCGTTTGGAACAAATCGAAACCAAGTACGAGGAGCTGACGCAGGCTCTTGCGTCGCCGGAAGTCATGGCCGACTCGGCGCGATACCAGAAGACCGCCAAGGCGCACAGCGAGATCGCGCCGCTGGTGGAGAAGTATCGCGAGTACAAGGACCTGAAGCGCGGCATCGCGGAGAGCAAGGCGGTGCTGGCCGAGGAACACGACCCGGAAATGCGCGCCTACGCGCAGGAAGAGCTGACGCAACTGGAAGCGCGGGTAGGCCGCGTGGAAGAAGAGCTGAAGCTGCTGCTGGTCCCCAAGGACCCGAACGACGAGAAGAACGTGGTGCTGGAGATCCGCGCGGGAACGGGTGGCGACGAGGCCTCGCTGTTCGCAGCCGAGCTGTTCCGCATGTACACGCGCTACGCCGAGAGCCAGGGCTGGAAGGTGGAAGTGCTGTCTTCGTCGGAATCTTCCGTGGGCGGGCTGAAGGAGGTCATTGCGCTGATCGAGGGCAAGGGCGCGTACTCGCGGCTGAAGTACGAGAGCGGGGTGCACCGCGTGCAGCGCGTCCCGGCGACCGAACAGAAGGGCCGCATTCACACCTCGGCCGTGACGGCTGCGGTGCTTCCGGAAGCGGAAGATGTAGACATCAAAATTGACCCGAAGGACCTGCGCGTGGACACCTTCTGCTCTTCCGGACCGGGCGGGCAATCGGTGAACACGACCTACTCGGCGGTGCGCGTGACGCATATCCCGTCCAACACCGTGGTCTCCATGCAGGACGAGAAGTCGCAGATCAAGAACCGGGAGAAGGCCATGCGCGTGCTGCGCTCCCGGCTCTACGAGATGGAACTGGAAAAACAGCAGCAGGCCCTGGCCAAGGAGCGGCGGGCGATGGTCGGGACCGGGGACCGCAGCGAAAAGATCCGCACCTACAATTTCCCCCAGAACCGGGTGACCGATCACCGCATCGGACTCGACATGCACCAGTTGCCGGAAGTGCTCGACGGCAGGCTCGGTCCCATGATCGACGCGCTCGTCACCCACTACCAGGCGGAGAAGCTGAAGCAGGAAGCGTCGGTGACGAGCTGATGCTTTTGGCAAACTACAGCCCTCGGCATTGCGTGTCCTCCCGGCGGTGAAATAATCCCCTCGTGCAACTGAGAGCAACCCTCAACGCGGCCATCGCGCGGCTCGAAGCTGCCGACGTAGGATCGCCGCGCCTGAATGCGGAGGTGCTGCTGATGTTCGTGCTGGGCGCGAACCGCGCCCATCTCTACGGTCACCCGGAGCGCGAACTCACCACCGAGGAACTGGCGCGATACGACGAAGTGCTCACCGAGCGCTCTCGCGGCAAGCCTTCGCAGTACATCACCGGCCACCAGGAATTCTGGGGGCTGGACTTTGTGGTGACGCCGGCGGTGCTCATTCCACGACCGGAGACGGAGCACGTGGTCGAGACCGTGTTGGAACTGGCCCGCGGCGTCGAGCGGCCGCGCCTCATCGATGTTGGCACCGGCTCGGGTTGTATCGCCTTGGCACTGGCGCATGAGTTGCCGCAGGCGGAGGTCCACGCCTGCGACATTTCCGCCGAAGCGCTCGAAGTAGCGCGCGCCAACGCCGTGCGTCTGGAGCTGGCCGGTCGCGCGTCTTTCCATCAGAGCGACCTGCTGGCCTCTTTGCCGGTCGAGTCCGCATTCGACTTCGTAGTCTCCAACCCGCCTTATGTCGGCGAGAGCGAGCCGGAAAAAGTGCAGCGCGAAGTGCGCGAGTTCGAGCCCAAGGTGGCCGTGTTCGCCGGGGAGAAAGGGCTGGAGGTCTATGAGCGGCTCATCCCGCAGGCGCGCTGCGTGCTGAAGCCGGGCGGCTGGCTGGTCGTGGAGATCGGTTACTCGATTGAGAACGCAGTGCGCGGGTTGCTCGAGGGCTGGAGCGAGATTCGTGTGACCAACGACCTGCAAGGGATTCCACGGGTCGTGGCGGCGCGCAAGTAGCGAGCGTTCAGCCCTTCTTGGCCGGCTCGATCGATGGTGCGGCCTGCACGTCCTCCAGCAGCACGTCCACCCAGCCCGTAGGGTATTGGCCGGTGTAGCAGGCGGTGCAGTAGGTGGTCTTTTCGCCCTCGCCGCAGGCGCGCTTGAGACCCTCGAACGAGAGGTAGGAGAGCGAATCGGCTCCGATGTACTCGCGAATCTCCTCCACCGACTTGTTGGCGGCGATGAGCTGCTTCTTCGAGGGCGTATCCACGCCGTAGAAACAGGGGGAGATGGTGGGCGGGCAGGAGATGCGGAGGTGCACCTCCTGGGCGCCGGCGTCGCGCACCATGCGCACGATCTTGCGGCTGGTGGTGCCGCGCACGATGGAGTCGTCGATCAGCACCACGCGCTTGCCGCTGAGCACGCTGCGCACCGGGTTCAGCTTCAGGCGCACGCCGAAGTCGCGTACCGACTGCTCCGGCTCGATGAACGTGCGGCCCACGTAGTGGTTGCGGATCAGGCCCATGCGGAAAGGGATGCCGCTCTCATCGGAGAAGCCCATGGCGGCGGCAACGCCGGAATCGGGCACCGGGACGACGATATCGGCCTCGACCGGCGCCTCGCGGGCCAGTTGGCGCCCGAGCTGCTCGCGGCTCTCATTCACCGGGCGCCCGAACACCTTGCTGTCCGGCCGCGAGAAATAGACGTGCTCGAAGATGCAACTGGTGTGCGGCTGCTCAGGCGCGAAGAAGCGCGAGGAGATGCCCTCGGGCCCGACCACGACGATCTCGCCCGGCTTGACGTCGCGCTCGAGGGTGGCGCCCACCAGGTCAAACGCGCAGGTCTCGGAAGCGAAGACGATGGTGTCCTCGCGCTGGCCGTCCGACTGCGGGATGCGTCCCATGGAAAGCGGGCGGAAGCCGTGCGGGTCGCGGGCGGCGAACAGGCGGTCGCGAGTGAGCAGGACGAGTGAGAACGCGCCTTCGACGCGGCGCAGGGCGTCGGCGATGGCCTCCGGAAGCGTCTGCTCCCGGGATTGGGCGATCAGGTGCACGATGACTTCCGTGTCGGAAGTGGTCTGGAAGATGGAGCCGGCCTTCTCCAACCGGGAGCGGATGTCGTGCGCGTTCACCAGGTTGCCGTTGTGCGCCAGCGCGATGAGTCCCTTGTTGCAGTCCACCACGATGGGTTGGGCATTGCGCAAGGCGGAATCGCCGGCGGTGGAGTAGCGGGTGTGCCCGATGGCCAGCGTGCCGGTAAGTTTGGCCAGAACTTCGTGCGTGAAGATATCGACCACCAGGCCCATGGCCTTGTGCGGGTGCATGAGGTTGCCGTCGGAGCTGACCATGCCCGCCGACTCTTGCCCCCGGTGCTGCAGCGCGTGCAGCCCGAGGTAAGCCACCGTGGAGGCCTCCGGATGGGCGTAGATGCCGACTACGCCGCACTCGTCGTGGAATTTGTCGAACGGAAGGCTCATTGCCGCTCCCTTTCGTTACACCGTTGTCGGCGTCATGGCCGACACGTCCAAGGCCTGCTCCAGCGCCTGCGCCCACGCTTGCTTCAGTTCCGACACCGCTGCGGACACGACTGGCTTGCCGTCGACCAGAATCTCCAGTTTGTCAGGAAGCGTGCGCCCGACCGCGTCCGCCGCTACGCCGTATCTTAACCCTGTTTCTTGGATTCGCCGGACATTCTTTTCGTCGCAGGAAACCAGCACCCGGCTTGCGTCCTCACCGAACAAGAGCACTTCGGCGGGGAGCCCGCCGGAGACCAATTCCAGCCGGGCGCCGATCTCCTGGACGAACCCGGATTCGGCCGCGGCCACGGCCAGGCCGCCCTCGGAGCAATCGTGGGCGGATTCGAGCAGACCCTCGCGGATCAGTTCCAGCAGGCATTTTTGCAGCGCGGCTTCCTGGGACAGTTCTAGCGCCGGAGGAAAGCCCCACATGGACCCCAGGACCTGGCTGGCGTACTCGGAAGAGCCGAACTCGGCCTGAGCGTCGGTCAGGTCGCCGGGTTCGGAGCCGCGCAAGAGCACCAGGCTGCGGCCAGGGCCGCGGAAGTGCATGGTCATCATTCTCTCCGCGTCCTCCATGATGCCCACCACGCCGGCCACAGGAGTGGGGTAGATGCCTTCGCCCAGCGTCTCGTTGTAGAAGCTGACGTTCCCGCCGGTGATGGGCGTGCCCAGGGCCTCGCAGGCCTTGGCCACACCGTCCACGACCTGCGAGAACTGCCACATGATCTGCGGTTTTTCCGGGTTGCCGAAGTTCAGGCAATTGGTGGCGGCGATGGGCTCAGCGCCGACGCAGGCCACGTTGCGCGCAGCCTCGGCCACGGCGTGCATGGCGCCCAGGCGCGGGTCGAGATAGCACCAGCGGCCGTTGCCGTCGAGCGACATAGCCAGGGCACGCGCGGTCTCTTTCACGCGGATGACCCCGGCGTCGCCACCCGGTCCCTGGATGGTATTGGTGCGCACCATGGATTCGTACTGCTCGTGGATCCAGCGCTTGGAGCAAATGTTGGGCGAGGCTAGAAGCTTCGTGAGGTTTCCCGTCAGGTCAGAGGTGACGCCCAGCCGGATGCGCGCCGGCATCTCGCGCTCGACGGGCGCTTCCCACCGCGACAGCGGACGGCGATACACCGGAGCCTCGTCGGTGAGCGCGGTGTTGGGAATCTCGGCGACGACCTGCCCGTGCTCGACGACCCGCAAGGTGCCGTCCCGAGTGACGCGGCCCACGGTCACGGCGTCCAGGCCCCACTTCTCAAACACGCGGAACACTTCCGCTTCGCGGCCCTTCTCCGCCACCAGCAACATGCGCTCCTGCGACTCTGAGAGCATGATCTCGTAGGCGTTCATGCCGGTTTCGCGCTGCGGCACCTTGTCGAGGTCGATCTCGATGCCTACGCCGCCCCGGGCGCCCATCTCGCAACTGGAGCAGGTGAGGCCGGCGGCGCCCATATCCTGGATGCCGACTACCGCGCCGGTCTGCATGGCTTCGAGGCAGGCCTCGAGCAGCAGCTTTTCCAGGAACGGATCGCCCACCTGCACGTTGGGGCGCTTCTGCTCGCTGGCCTCGCTGAATTCTTCGCTGGCCATGGTGGCGCCGTGGATGCCGTCGCGCCCGGTCTTGGCGCCGACGTAGATCACCGGATTCCCCTCGCCCGAAGCGCGCGCGTAGAAGATCTCCTCGCGCTTCACCAGGCCAAGGGCGAAGGCGTTCACCAGCGGGTTCTGCGAGTAGCAGGACTCGAATTTCGTCTCGCCGCCCAGGTTGGGCACGCCGAAGCAGTTGCCATACGAGGCGATGCCGCCCACCACGCCCTCGAGCAAGGAATGGTTCTTGTGGACGGTGGCCGCATCGCCGGAGGCACTGGCGCGGATCGGACCGAAGCGCAGCGAATCCATCACCGCCAGCGGCCGCGCTCCCATGGTGAAGATGTCGCGCAGGATGCCGCCCACGCCGGTGGCCGCTCCCTGGAAGGACTCGATGAACGAGGGGTGGTTGTGCGACTCGATCTTGAAGGCGCAGGCCCAGCCGTCGCCGATATCGATGATGCCGGCGTTCTCGCCCGGGCCCTGCACGACGCGCGAACTCCGGGTCGGCAGGCGCTTCAGATGCACCTTCGAGGACTTGTAGGAGCAGTGCTCACTCCACATCACGCTGAAGATGCCCAGTTCGGTGCGTGTGGGCTCGCGCCCCAGCAGCCGGATGATCTTCTGATACTCCTCCGGAGTCAGGCCGTGCTCTTCCACGACCTCCGGAGTGATGGCGGGGCGCTCAGCGGCGGTGGACATGAGGGGACGTTTTCATTCTCGCATGGCGAGACGAAGCTTGCTACATCCCTGCGCCTTGCGCCCATCCGGTTGCGATCAAGCTCTGGCAACCAGCCGCGCTCCGCCTACCAGAGTCACCGCTCCTACCGTAGCTGCGGCCAGGCTGCCAATAAAACCTCCGAACCCGATGCCCAGGCGGCTGAAAATCCAGCCTCCCAGCACGGCTCCGATCAGGCCCAGGAAGAGGTCGGCAATCAAGCCAAAGCCTCCGCCACGAGTGATGGTTCCTGCCAGCCATCCGGCGATGATTCCGATGAGAATCCATCCCAATAATGAATGCTCCATGATGTGCACCTCGCTTTCTTCCTAAGCGCTTTATCCAATCAGCTTTGGGATTTCTTTCTGCCCGCCACCACCAGCGCGGTACCAACAGCCATCGTCAGACCAGCGAAAATCGGAGGAATGGAAATCTTCCTCTCCTCTTGCACGGTTGCCTGCACCGGGCCCATGCTCACCGTGTTTCGTTCGGTCTTGTAGGGGATCTCACCGGCGATCAAACCGGCAGCCCCGAGCACGATGAGCACAATGCCGATGAGGATGACGGGTCTCATACCATGACCTCCACAGAGTGTCTGCGGCCCACTGCTAGGCCGTTCTTCGAACCAGGCCAATCAAGAACAACAGCGCCATGGAACCGACCACCGCCATGAGCAATTGGGCGACCAGTCCGTAAGCTGCGAAGCCCACGATGCGGAACAGAAAGCCTCCCAGCAAGGCACCGATTACTCCGACGATCAGGTTACCCAACAGCCCGAAGCCGCGCCCCCGACTGATTTTTCCGGCCAGCCATCCGGCGATCAAGCCAATCACGAGAATTGAAAGGACATCCATCGCTTTCTCCTTCCTTGCAAGATTTTTCCGGGAGACGGCTGCGCGGGGCGTTCCCCCGTCGAGGGGCTCAGGAAGCCGCTGGTTTGCGGCTCGCCTGAGCGGCCCTGATGATTCGATCAGGGCGGGCGTTCTGTAGTCCCCTACTTAGATGCCCGGCTGGGAGCGAGAGTTATCTTCCGTAAGTGCACTGGAAGGTTGCGCACACGACGGTCGAGCCATCCAATTTGCCAACAACTTCGGATGAATTTCGGCATTCGAAACCACCTTTAGCCTGCGCCCGGCGCGTTCCGGTTCCTGTGGATACACTAGAGGGATGAAGTCGGTCATCGTCGGCACCGCGGGCCACATCGACCACGGGAAGACCGCGCTGGTCAAGGCGCTGACCGGCATCGATGCCGACCGTTTAGAGGAGGAAAAGCGGCGCGGCATCACCATCGACCTGGGGTTCGCGCACATGGAGCTGCCCGGCCCCGACGGCACGCCGCTCCGCCTGGGCTTCGTGGATGTCCCCGGGCACGAGCGCTTCGTGCGCAACATGCTGGCCGGCGTGGGTGGCATCGACCTGGTACTGTTCGTCATCGCTGCCGACGAGGGCATCAAGCCGCAGACGCGCGAGCATTTCGACATCTGCCGGCTGCTCAACATCGCGCGCGGCATCACGGTGCTGACCAAGTGCGACCTGGTGGACCGCGACACGCTCGAAGTGGTGCGCCTGGAGGTGGAGGACTTCCTGCGCGGATCGTTCCTCGATGCCGCTCGCGCGCCGATCATCGCGGCGAGCGCGCGGACGGGCGCGGGTATTCCGGAGCTCAAGCAGGCGCTGGCTCGCGTGGCTTTCGAAGCCCGGCAGAAAGAAAGCGCGGCCCTTTTCCGGCTGCCTGTCGACCGGGTCTTCGTGATGAAGGGCTTCGGGACGGTGGTGACGGGCACGCTGGTGGCGGGCTCGATCGGCAAGGACGAGGAAGTCGAGGTGTACCCGGTTGGGCGACGCGTGCGCGTGCGCGGCATCGAAGTGCACGGCCAGCCGGCCGAGCGCGCCCGGGCAGGGGAGCGAACCGCATTGAACCTGGCCGGCGTGGCCAAGGAAGAGCTCGCCCGCGGCATGACGCTGGCGCCGCCGAGCCTGCTTCGCTCCACCGAGCGCGCCGACGTTTCTCTCACCCTGCTGGCCGAAGCCAGGCCGCTGCGGGATCGCAGCCACGTGCACCTGCACGCGTACTCCGCCGAAACGGTTGCCGAAGTGATGCTCTATGACGACAAGCAGCTCAGCCCCGGTTCCACGGCGTTTGCGCAGCTGCGCCTGGAGGATGCCATGCTGCTCCTGCCCGGCGACCGTTTCATCGTGCGCCAGTTCTCGCCTGTAGTGACCATCGGCGGCGGCACGGTGCTGGACGCCTCGCCAGCGCAACGCAAACAAGATTACACGCCGGGTTTTCTCTCCATCCTCGCAACCGGAGACGGCGAAAGCGCATTCAAGGCGCGCGTGGCGCGGCGCGGTCACAACGGGCTTTCGCTGGCCGAGGCGATTGCCGAGACCGGTTGGACGCGGGAGACGGTGGAGAACCTGGCGGCGCCGCAAGTGCAAGCGCGCCGCATGCTGCGCGTCGGTGACGTCTTCGTCCACGGTCCTGCGTTGGAGGCCTTGCACAGCGTGTTGGTCGACAGGGTCAAGGACTTTCACCGCAAGAACCCGCTGGTTCCGGGCATGAGCAAGGAGGAACTGCGGGAGGAATTGCATCTGCGGCCAGAGATCCTGGACGCTGCGCTGGCGACCTTGGTCGCGGGGCGCAAAGTGGAAGTCCTGGGCGAGCAGGTACGCTTGCCCGGGCGCGGCGTAGTGCTGAGTGACGAGGAGGCCGCCGCACGCCGCACCATCGAGCAGGCCTTCCTCACGGCCGGCCTCAAGGTCCCGGCGCTGAAAGAAGTGCTGGCCGGACTGCCCGTGGACAAGACAAGGTCGCAGAAGATCGTCACCTTGCTGCTCCGCGACAAGGTGCTGGTCAAGCTGGGGGACGACCTCGTTTTCCATTCCTCCGCGCTGGCAGAGCTTCGCCGGCGGATCGCGGAGTACAAGAGCACGTCGGCCAAGATCGACGTGGCGCGCTTCAAGGACCTGGCCGGAGTGAGCCGCAAATACGCGATTCCGCTGCTTGAGTACCTGGACCGTGAGCGTGTCACGCGGCGCGTGGGCGACGAGCGTGCGATCTTGTGATTGGCCACGGATGAACGCGGATCATCCCGATAAAGCATAATGAGGGATGGGTCGTAGCCCTTGATCAATCGTGACTGAGGCTTTGAGAATCCGCATCATCGGTGGCGGGCTGGCGGGCTGCGAGGCGGCCTGGCAGTGCGCGAGCCGCGGCCTGGAGGTCGAGCTCTACGAAATGCGGCCGGTGCGCTCGACGCCGGCGCATCAGACCGGCGACCTCGCCGAGCTGGTCTGCTCGAACTCGCTCAAGAGTGACAGCGAAAACACCGCGCCCTGGCTGCTCAAGGAAGAAATGCGCCGCGCCGGGTCGCTGCTGCTGGAATGCGCCCGCGCGGTGGCCGTGCCGGCGGGACACGCGCTGGCCGTGGACCGCGCCGCCTTCGCCGCCCACGTCAGCCGCGCCATCGAAGCCGAGCCGCGGATTCGACTGCGGCGCGAGGAAGTCGCGCGCATCGAGGAAGACGACGGCCTCTCGATCATCGCCACCGGCCCGCTCACCTCCGATGCGCTTTCACCGGAGATTGCGCGCCTGACCGGCGCAGCGCACCTTGCCTTCTACGATTCCATCAGCCCCATCGTGGAGGCCGACTCCATCGACATGGCGCGGGTCTACTTCGCGGCGCGCTACGACAAGGGCACGCCCGATTACATCAACTGCCCGTTCACCAACGACGAGTACGACCGTTTCTATGACGCGCTGATCGCCGCCCAGTCCGTGGACGGCCACGACTGGGAGAAGCTCAACTACTTCGAAGGCTGCCTGCCCATCGAGGAGATTGCCCGTCGCGGCCGCGAAACGCTGCGCTTCGGACCCATGAAGCCGGTGGGCCTGCGCGATCCGCGCACCGGACGCCGGCCCTACGCCGTGGTGCAGCTCCGCCGCGAAAACCTGCGCGCCGATTCCTACAACCTGGTCGGTTTCCAGAACCACCTGAAGTTCGGCGAACAGGCTCGGGTACTTCGGCTCATCCCCGGCCTGGAGAACGCGCGCTTCCTGCGCTACGGCCAGATCCATCGCAACACGTACATCAATGCGCCTGCATTGCTTACGGAGACGCTGGCGCTGCGCGCCCATCCGCGCGTCTTCTTTGCCGGTCAGATTTCCGGCGTCGAGGGGTACGTGGAATCGATTGCCGCGGGACTGCTGGCCGGCCTGCACGTCGCAGCGCTTGCTCGCGGCGTTGCGCCGCCGCCCGCGCCGCGCGAGACCGCGCTGGGCTCACTGGTTCATTACATCACCCACGCCGATGCCCGCGACTTCCAGCCGGCCAACATCACCTTCGACCTGCTGCCGCCACTCGAACAGAGAGTCCGTGACCGCAGCGAGCGCCATAGCCGCCAGTGCCGGCAGGCGCTCACGGCTTTCGACCTGTGGTGGGGAAGTACAACTGCAATCCTCCCCCGTGCCCGCGCCAGAGTGGCCTCCTGACTTCAGATCCCGGCGGACCAGA
>DATIGQ010000020.1 GCA_035454605.1 Terriglobales bacterium | reverse complement strand
CGAGGCTGATTGGAAGCAGTATGCGCAGTCCTCCGCGGACAAGGCCGCCGGCAATCTGGCGCTGGCGGATTTCTATCACCGGCGGCTCAAGCCGCGCGAAGAGATCGCAGCGTTAGCGGCGGTCGCAGCGGCGCCGTCGCCGGCCTCGGAGCTGCTGGTCCCGGCGGAACGCCAGCGTTCGTGGCGTGCATTCGAGCGCGCATTTTCCGTCATCGAAGAGCAGGCGCTCCCCCAAGAGGCCAGCGTGGCGCAGTACCGCGCCTGGATGTCCCGCTACCCGCGCGAAGCGCAAGTGCTCCGCCGGTTCTTCGATTTTCTGGTGGCGCAGAAGGACTTCGCAGCTGCCGAAGCGCAGATCGCGACGTACAGCAAGGCCTTTCCCGAGGACGCTATCTTCCCGGTGCGCGCCCGGGCCGCCGTGGCCCATGCCCGAGGGGCCGAAGCCGAAGCACTTGCCGTCTACGAGAGTTCGTACCAGCCGTTGTGGCCGCCCGAGCTGGTGCAGAACTATTTCGGCCTGCTGGCAAAGACCCACAGCCTGCGGACATTCCTCGACCGGGCGCGCGCCGCGGTGGCTGCGGATCCCGACGATCTCAACGCTGCCACCCGCCTCTTTTATTACTACCAGCAGCAAGGGAACCTGGCGTTGGCACGGCAGGCGCTGGTGGAGTACCGGCTGCGCAAAGAATCGCGCAACGCGCCCTGGACGGCGCAGCAACTCTGGGTGATGGCACGCCTGTTCGACGGCGTGCTCGACTATGACGAGGCGGCGCGGCACTACTACGCGCTCTACAGCCTGCCTGCGGCGACCGATGCCGATCGCGAGAAGGCGCTGGCCGGCATCCTGCGGGTGTTGTTCGACGCTCCGGAGCATCCCGTGCGTTTCGGCGTGGGCGACCTCACGTTCTACAAGGACATCGCCACCATGGATCCCAATCCCGGGTTCCTGAACGGCATTCTGTCGCTGATTCTGAACTCGACCGAGCCCGAGTATCGCTACGCCGAACAGGAGCGCGCTTCCGTTGGCTATTTCCACCGGGCGCGGGCGGCGGAACTGATGGCCCTGTTCGAGTCGCGCTTTCCGCAGTCCGCGGAGCGGGCGCCGTTGCGCGCCCGGCTGATCGAGGCGTATGCGCAATACGGCGACGCCGACGCCGTGATCGCAGCCGCCCGCCGCTTCCTGCAGGACTTTCCGCAGGCGGCGGAACGCACGCGCGTTTCGTTGCTCCTGGCGGAAGCCTACGCGCGCAAGGATCGTGTGACGGAGGAGTTCGCCACCTACGACGCGTTGCTCGCGGAACTGGCGGCCAAGGCAAGCAATATGCCGCTGGGCGAGAGCACAGCGGGCCGACTTCCGGTTCAGTTCTCCGAACAAGGAGAGGAGGGAGCAGAGCAACGCGGAGACGGTGGGCCCACCGCCGGGCCGCGGTCGCCCGAATACGCGCGTGTACTGGAGCGCTATATCGCGCGGTTGCTTTCCCGCAAAGAGACGCGGCAGGTGCTGGCACTCTACCGAAGGGAGATCGAACGCAATCCCAACGATCCCGGACTCTACGAGCGGCTGGCGGCGTTTCTGGAAGCCAACCGATTGGGAGCCGAGGTCGAGCAGACCTACCGTCGTGCCATGCAGCAGTTTCCCGACCGTTCCTGGCACCACCGGCTGGCCCGCTGGTATCTGCGCAGCAAGCGCCAGGCAGACTTCGAAAAGCTCACGCAGGAAGTCACCCAGGTCTTCTCGGGCAGCGAACTCGAAGCCTACTTCAGCGATGTCGTGGCCGGCGCCGGCCTGGGCTCACAACTTTACTTGCGCGTGAACCAGTACGCGCACCAGCGCTTCCCCTACAGTTTGGCCTTCGTGCGCAACCTCCTCTCTGCCTATCACACCAAGGGCACCTACGACCACACGGCATGGCAGCAGCTCATCCGCGAGTTTTGGTTCTACAGCGACGATCTGCGCGCCCGGTTCTTCGAGGACCTGGTGGCGTACAAGAAGATGGACGACGAGCTGGCCGCGGCGCTGGCCTATGCCACCGCCACCAACGGCGGTCGCTGGCCGGAGCTGGCACGGCAGAATCCTGCCGCGGCGCGCTTCCTGGGAGAGGCAGCAGCCTGGCAATCGCACTTTGAGGCAGCGGCGCCGTTGCTGGGCGCGCTGGCGGAAGAACATCCTGGCGATTTGGGCATGAGCCGTCGGGCGGCGGCGATCCACCGCTCGCTGGCTGCCTACGATCCGGTGCACACCGAGGCGGCCGCAGCGATCGAAGAAGACATCGTGCGCTTCGATCCACGCGATCGCGAGGCTCTGGCGCGCGTCGGCGACGTCTATGCGGACCGTGACCAGTTGGCGCGCTCGCGGCCGTGGTGGGAGCGCATCGCGCAAGTGGAACCGGGGAAGCCCGAAGGCTACCTGGAAGCCGCCACGGTCTTTTGGGACTACTACCAGTTCGATGAAGCGCTGCGCCTGATGGACGAAGGCCGCAAGAAGCTGGGCCGTCCGGCGCTCTATGCCTACGAGGCGGGCGCCGTCTACGAGAACAAGCGCGACTATCGGCGCGCACTGGAAGAATACTTGCAGGGAGCGTTGGCCGAGGCCTATTCGCCGGCCTGGCAGCGTTTGTTGGCGCTGGCCCGTCGACCCGCGTTCCGGCAATTGGCGGATGAGTTGACGGCGCGCGTTGTGGCCGTCCCCGACCCGCCGGAGGAAGCGATTAACCTGCGAGTTGCGGTCCTGGAAGCCCAGGATCGTCGCGCCGATGTGGAGAAGATGCTGGCCAGTCTGGTGGAGAGCACAACGTCCCTGGAGTTGCTGGCGCGCATCGAGGGCCTGGCCCAACAACAGGACTTCCATGGCGTCCGTGCGCGTTCCATCGAGCATCGCATCGCGTTGACGGGAGACCCCGTGGAACGCATGCGGCTGCGCCTGTCGCTGACGCGCTTCCGCGAATCCCGTCAGGAACTGGACGCCGCCCGGCGCGATCTCGAAACACTCTATGCCGACAATCCGAAAGTGCTGGGTGTGGTGCGGGCCTCGGTGGACTTCCACTGGCGCAACAAGGATCCACAGCGCGCTCTCGCCGTCCTGCAGCAGGCGGCAGCCGCGTCGCATCCCACGCTGAGCCGGCAGTTCCGCTTCGAAGGCGCGCGCAAAGCCACGGCGGCCGGCCAGTTTGCCCAGGCCCGCACGTGGCTCGCGCCGCTCCTGGTTGACGACCCCTTCCAATCCGAATACCTGGCTGCCATGGCAGACACGTACGCGCGTGCCGGCGACGACGCCGGCCTGCGCGACTTCTACGTGGCGACCATCGAATCCATGCGCAACGCGCCGCTGGCCACCGCGGAACGCACGGCGCGAATTGCGGCGCTGCGGCGCGGGCTGATCCTGGCGCTCACCCGGCTGAAGAACTACGCCTTCGCCGTAGACCAGTACATCGAAATCCTCAACCGCTATCCGGAAGACGCCGGGCTGGCTTCGGAAGCCGCGCGCTACGCCCAGGAGCACGATCGCAAGCCGCAGCTCCTCGACTACTACGGCAAGACAGAGCGTGATTCGCCGCGCGATTTCCGCTGGCCCATGGTAGTGGCTCGCCTCCAGACACTGTTCGAGGATTTCCCCGCGGCCATCGAGGCCTACACGCGAGCCACTCGCATCCGCCCGGATCGCTCCGACCTGTATCTGGCGCGGGCCCAGATGGAAGAGCGCCTGATGCGCTTCGATGAGGCGCTCGCCGACTACCGCAAGATCTACGACCTCACATACCAGGATCCGCAATGGATGCGGAAGCAGGCGGAACTGCACGCGCGCAAGGGCGAGACTCAGCCGGCGGTCGAGGCGCTGCGCAAGACGCTGATCGAAGGAAGACCGGAACGCCCGCAATCCTTCTTCGAGGTGGCGGCGCAGTTGGACGATTGGAACCTGCCCGCGGAAGCTCGACCCTTCGTGGAACGTGGCGTTGAGCTGGCGGGCAAGGACCTGCTGCGTGACAGCGACTACTTGTCGGGAGCGCGGACCTTCGCCCGCGTGATGATTCGGCTGCGGCAACACGAAGCGGTGTGGGCGCGATTAGCCGGTGCGCGCCAGGCCGCTAGTGCGGAAGACACCGCTTCGTCACTCCAAACCGTTTTGCGGCAGATGGGCGAAACCGTGGATCGCTACTACGCACCCGAGGAGCGTGCCACGTTCGCCGCTTTCCTGGACGCACAGAAAGCAGCGGCGTCACGAGACGATGTGGAGCGCGTTCTGGTGCCGGTTGCCCAATACGCCGTTCTCCCGGATTTGGAAGCCAAGTGGCGTCATGAATTGATGATGTCCTCCCCGGGCAGCCCGGAAGCGCAGGTGCACTACGGGCGTCTGGTGCAGCTCCAGCGCCGCCGTTTCCAACTCAGCGAGTTGGCCTCGCAACTGGAGGCGTATGAGCGCGTCTACCCGCACGCCGAGGGCAAGGGAGGGATCCTGGACCAGGCAGCCGACGCCTGGCGAGCCGCCGGCAATGCGAATGCCGAGTTCCGCGTGCTTCGTTCACGTTACGAAACCTGGTACGGCGGTGCGCGCCAGGACCGCTACTTCGAGCTTCTGCTGGAGCGTGAGCCGGAGCGTCTGGCGACGCTGGCCGGAATGGCAGACCGGCCGTCGTGGTTCCGCGATGCCGTGGCCGACTTCGCCCTGCGGCGCGCGCCCAACACGCTGGCGCTCGATGTGATGGCCGCTCGCGGTGGCGGACTCCCCCCGGTCTGGACGCGGGCGTACGTAGGGCTAGCCGGACTCTACCTGGATGACAAGGCGCCGCGCGTGCGCGAATCCTTCCTGGACGCCCTGGGCACCGGAACCGTCGGCCAGCGCGTAGGACGCGCCGTGGATCGTAACCTGGCGCTGGCTGGCGACGTTTGGTTCTACTACGGCTCGCGTTACGGCGAGTATCAGTGGGCGGCCAGGGCGCCGGACGCCGAAGACTATCTCCCGGCCATGCTGGAGGGCACGCCCGCCAACACCGATGCCTACCTGACGATAGCCGGTTTTTACCGCGATACGCAGCAGTGGGAGCGTGCGCTCGCGGACTACGACCACGCGCTGGAGCTGAGCCCGCGTCGTGGGGAAGCGCACCTGGAAGCGGCGCGCATCCTCTGGCAGAGGGACCGCGGCGCCGCGGCGCTCGAGCGTCTTCGCGCCGCGCTGCTTGCGTTCGATGAGCAGCAGAACAGTGGCTATGCGGAGACCTTCTGGCCGGATGTTCGCAGCACTCTGGAGGAAGTAGGCCGCAGGAAACTGCTGCCCTCACTGCGCAGTGAAGCTGAGCAGCTCATGCGCAACTACGTGCGACGGAACGGATCGTACCGCGCCGATGCATTGCTGCGCGGCGCGTTGGCTGCGACGGGCGATCCGGCTGCCGGAATCGCATGGATCCTGGAACTCTCACGGGTCGCCCCTACCCCGAGTGGCTTCCTCGGCGACATCGTGAACGCCAGTTGGATTCCAGAGACCGGCCGCGGGGCGATTTATCGGAGGATGGTCGAACTGGCGGAGAAAGAAATGGAACAGGCGCACGGGCCCGCACGCGAATACGCCACGGAGAACGTGAATCGCACCCGGCTGCGGCTTGCAGCGCACCTCGCACGCCAGGGCAAGCCGCAGGAGTCAGAGCAGGTGCTGGATTCCATCCCCAAGGCCGACCGAACGGCGCTGGTGTACGAACTGGCTCTTATCGAGATTCGCGTTGCGGCGCTTGAAGGAAAGCTGCCCGCCCTGCTCGAACGTTACCGCAGCCAGCCGGAGGAAGCGCCTCCGCTGGTTGCAATGCGCAATGCGGCGCTCGCGCTGCGTGCTGCCGATCAGGCGGCTGCGGCCCGCCAGGTGCTCGAGTTCGCCTACTCACGAGAGCTGGAAAGCTACAACTTCGATGCGTCGAACTTCCTGGGGCTGGCCGAGATCCGGCTGGAGCAGGGCGACACACCCGGCGCTCTGGCGCTACTGCGCCGCATGACGCTGGTGGCGGGAGGGCCGTTCGAGAACCTGGAGCCGGCGGCGGCGCTGCTGGCGAAATTTGGCCGTCATGCCGAGGCCGCTGACTTCCGCAGCCAGCGCGTCCGCGCCGTGCCCTGGGACGTGGAGGGACGCCTGCGGCATGCGGAGTCCTTGCTGCATGCAAAGGCTGCACAAGAGGCCCGCAGCCTGCTTGCGTCCGTGGCTCAGGAGAAAGCGACGGCGTACTCCCTGCGTGCCTCAGCGGCCAGCACCTTGGCTCAAGCTGGAGGCGGGGCGCTGCAGTCCGGGTCGCCGGAGCTGGATGGGTTGGCCGCCGCTTCTCCCCCCGCGCTTTCCGACCAGCCATACCTCTTCTACTCACGTGTTGCCGCCGCTTCCCGGGTGCCCGCAGCGGAGCG
>DATIGQ010000019.1 GCA_035454605.1 Terriglobales bacterium | reverse complement strand
TCTTGATGAGCCGGGCCGCCGCGCGGACGCCCCTCCAGTGCACACCCTGCTCGTCTGCCACGGTGAGGCTCGCGTTCAGCGCCTTCGTGTTGCGCAGGATGTCCGCCAGCAAATCGGCCTGCACCGGGTCATCCGAGTCCTGCTGCATCGCCGGGCCGATGGCGGCGTCGAACTGCTCGGCGCGCGCCAGCTCGTCATAAGCCGCAAAGAAGGCCAGCGCTTCCGCGCGCGACAGGCCGCGCACATACTCCGGAAAGGGCTGCGTAGCGATGCGTAGCGACTGCACTTCGTACCCCGCCTGCTGGAAAGCCTGCCGGGCCTGCCGCAGCGCGGCCAGCGCCTCATGCACCTGCTGCTGGTAGTGCTCGCGGTCGAGCTTGACGAATGCGGTGATGGCGCGGACCTTGGGTTTTTCCGCCGCCGAGGCAGGAAGTGCGATCGCAAACAGAACGGTGAGCGCCAAGAGTCGCAGCGCGTGCTTCCGCCCCCAGTCAAGGAATCGAAGACCAACTACTTGCATAAGTCACCTTTGCGCGCCTGAACACGCGCAGTTCTGAGAACGGCCTGCAACCTATCACAGTCCCTTGGCTTGCCGGAACTCGCGCACCACGTCCTTCACGTCGCGATGCTCGCCGTCCACGGCGTAATTCAGGCGGCGCATGTCATCCTCGGTAATGCGGCCGGCGAGTTCGGCCAGCGCCGTGCGCACTTCCGGATGGCGCGTGAGCGTTTCCTGGCGCACGACCGGTACGGCGTCGTAGGGCGGAAAGTAGTGGCGGTCATCTTCCAGCACCACCATGCCGAGCGCCGAAATCACGCCGTCCGTGGCGCTGCCCGCGACCATGTCCACCTGCTTCTCCTGCAGCGCGCGGTAGAGCAGTCCCAGGTCCATCACGCGAGGCTGCCCGGCGAAGCGCATGCCGTAGGTGGAGACCAGGCCCTTATAGCCGTCGGGCCGCTCCAGGAACTCGTAGCCGATGCCCAATCGCCATTGCGGCGTCTGCGCCGCGGCCTGCGACAGCGTGCGCAGGTTCAGACGCCGGGCATCCTCGCCGCGAATGACCAGGGCGAAGGTGTTGTTGAAGCCCAGCGGCTCGCCAACCTGCAAGCCGAATTGCTCGGTGTAACTGCGCCGCACACGTTCCAGCACCTCGGCGCTGGTTCCGTGCGGCTCCTGCTTGAGGATGGCGGAGAGTGCCGTGCCCGTGTACTCCACATACATATCGATGCGGCCGGCGAGAATGGCCTGATGGCAAATGTAGCTGCCGGCCAGATAGAAACGGCGCTCAACGGGCAGCCCGGTGCGCGCTTCGATGCGCTGCGCTATCAGCTCGCCCAGGACGACCTGCTCGGTGAAGTTCTTGGATCCGATGACGATGCGTTCTTCGCGCGCCGGGCCGCAACCCGCAAGCAAGAGGAGGACAGCGAGGGCGGCGGTCAGTCGCATGTCAGGCCGCGGGCCGCAGGCGGCGCTCCAGCAGTCCGAGGCCCTGATCGGCGAGCAAGGCCAGCGCGGCGGCGGGCACTGCGCCCGCGAGGATCAACTGATTGTTCACGCTGGCCACGCCACGAAAAATGAATTCGCCCAGACCACCGGCGCCGATGGCGGCGGCGATGGTCGCCACTCCGACGCAGATCACGGCTGCCACGCGCACGCCGGCCAGAATCACGCCCAGCGCCAGCGGCAGTTCCACCTGCCACAGCACCTGGCCGTCGGTCATGCCCATGCCGCGCGCGGTCTCACGCACCGCCGGGTCCACGCCCATGATGCCGGTGTAGGTGTTGCGGATGATGGGTAGCAGGGCATAGAGCGTCAGCGCGGTGATGGCCAGGCGGTCGGCGCGCGCTCCCAACCAGGGAAGGGGCAGCAGGAACCCGAACAGCGCCAGGCTGGGAATGGTCTGCATGACGTTGGCCGAGCCCAGCACGGCGCGCCGCAATCCCGGCACGCGCGTGAGCAGGACACCCAGCGGCATCCCGATGCCCACGGCCAGGGCCATCGCCGCGCCCACCAGCCACAGGTGCTCCAGGCTCAGGGTGAAGATTTCAGCGCGATACTTCAGCAGGAAGTCGAACATGGCGGACAGCGTACTCCGGCAGTGAGGAAAAGACGAGGGGCAATACCCCCTCCCCTATACCCTGGTCTTTGAAAACACAGGGCTTACCGGGCGTTCTGCTGGAATTCGGGAGCAAGATCTCCCTAAGGCTCGTTTGGCAGCGTCTGCCCGAAGGCGGATACGTATTGCGAGACCGCCGGGTCAGCGGAGCGGCTGAATTCTTGCGGTGTATACAGGCCCAGCAGCCGACCTTCGTCCACGAGGCCGATGCGCGTCCCCAAGAGCAAGGCTTCGCGCAGATCGTGGGTGACGAAGACGATGGTCTTGGCCAGCCGCTTCTGCAGGGCGAGGAACTCGCGCTGAATCTCGGCCCGCGTCAATGGATCGAGCGCGCCGAAGGGCTCGTCCATCAGCAGGATGGGTGGATCGGCGGCCAGGGCGCGGGCTACGCCCACGCGCTGTCGCTGTCCGCCGGAAAGCTGGTGGGGATAGCGCGCGCGGAACTGTGCCGGTTCCAGGCCCACCAGCCCGAGCAGTTCCTGGACGCGGGCGCGGCGGCGCTCTTCCGGCCAGCCCTCCAGGCGCGGCACGACTTCGACGTTGCGTTCCACGGTGAAGTGCGGAAACAGGCCCGTTTCCTGGATGACGTACCCGATGCGGCGGCGCAGGGCGATGGCATCCCACTCGCGGGTGGAGCGGCCTTCGACTCGGACTTCGCCGGCGCTCGGTTCCAGAAGCCGATTGATGAGCTTCAGCGCCGTGGTCTTGCCCGAGCCGCTGCGGCCCAGCAGGACCAGGGTCTCGCCGGTGCGCACCTCGAGGTTCAAATCGGCGAGCAGGGTACGCTCACCGGCGCGAAAGGCCACCTGGCGGAACTCGACCGCGAGATGATTGGCGCCGGGCACGTTGCCATTGTGCGCCGGGTGACGGTGCGTGGGCAATGTGTTCCCACTGCATCCCGGGAGTTATGGCAGCATCGCGGGAAGGAACGATACAATCCCGCCAGTCTTTAGGGGAATGTGAGGATGGCGAGAGCCGAAGATGCCTTGCCGCAGGGCGGCCTGCGCGGCTTCTGGTGCCTGATCGCGGCGCAGTTCCAGAACGCGTTCAACGATAACGCGTTCAAGAACCTGCTGTTCTTCCTCATTCTGGGGATGAACCTGCCGGCGGCGGAGCGCGACCGCCTGGTCCTGATCCTGGGCGTGGTATTCGCCACGCCGCCCATCCTGTTTTCAATGAGCGGCGGCTATCTGGCGGACCGGTTCAGCAAGCGCGCCGTTGCGCTGGCCACCAAGTCGCTCGAGGTCGGGGTGATGCTGGTGGCGCTGGCGGCCCTGGCCCTGCACAGCATTCCGTTGTGCTTCGTCGCGCTCTTCCTCATGAGTTCGCAGAGCGCGCTGTTCGCGCCCACCAAGTACGGCATCCTGCCCGAACTGCTGCCGGAGAAGCGGCTGTCCTGGGGCAACGGCGTGCTCGAGCTGGGGACGTTTCTGGCCATCCTTTCCGGCATCATCGCCGGGCCGCTGCTGGCGGAGTGGTTCGCGGGACAGCAAGGATGGTCGGGCGCGCTGCTGCTGGGGCTGGCGGTGGTAGGCCTGGCGTTGGCCACCGGCATTCCGCGCCTGAGGGCCGCCGATCCGCAGAAACGGTTCCGCGCCAATTTTCTGGCGGAATTGTGGGCACAGGTCTCGCACATCCGCGGCGACCGCGTGCTGGTGCTGGCGGTAGCCGGCAACACCTATTTCTTTTTCATCGCCGCGCTGCTGCAACTGAACATCCTGCTGTTCGGCAACGACGTGCTGCGGCTGGGCTACGTCGAGAACGGATATCTCTCGGCGGCCATCGCGGTGGGCATCGGCGTAGGCAGCCTGGCGGCCGGATATCTTTCCGGCAACAAGATCGAGTACGGCCTGGTGCCGCTGGGATCGCTGGGCATGATGATCTTCGGCGGCGTGCTGGCCTACGGCGGGAATACTTTCCGCGAAGTGCTGGTGCTGCTGGGCCTGCTGGGGTTCTTCGCCGGATTCTTCATCGTGCCCATCAACGCGCTGCTGCAGCACCGCCCGGAAGGGGAGCACCGCGGCGGCGTGATCGCGGCCGCCAACCTCATCTCCTGGATCGCGGTGGCGCTTGCAGCGGCGGTGAATTACGCCCTGACCATGGCGGGGCTGGGCCCGCACGAGATCTTCCTTTTCTGCTCGCTGCTCACGCTGGCGGCGACGGCGTATGCCCTGGTTCTGCTGCCGGATGCGCTGCTGCGCCTGGGCTTGGTGCTGCTGACGCACTCCATCTACCGCATCCGGCTGGAGGGGCGCGACAACATTCCCGAAAAAGGCGGGGCGCTGTTCGTCTCCAATCACCTGTCGTTCGTGGACGCGCTGCTGCTGATGGCGGCCACGGACCGGCGCGTCCGCTTCATCATGTTCAAGGGGATCTACGAGCACCCCATCGTGAAGCCGTTCGCGAAGATCATGCGGGCCATCCCCATTTCGTCGCAACTGCGGCCGCGGGAGATGATCCGCTCGCTGCGCGACGCCAGCGACGCCATCCGCGACGGGGAAGTGGTGTGCATCTTCGCCGAAGGACAGATCACGCGCATCGGGCACCTGCTGCCCTTCCGGCGCGGCCTGGAACGGATCATGAAGGGCATCGAGGCGCCCATTATCCCTGTGCACCTGGATGAAGTGTGGGGCTCGATCTTCAGCTTCGAGCGCGGGCGCTTCCTGTGGAAAGTGCCGCGGCGCGTGCCCTACCCGGTGACGGTGAGCTTCGGCAAGCCGCTGCCGCCCACGGCGACACCCATGGAAGTGCGGCAGGCGGTGATGGAATTGCAGACCGAAGCCTACAAGCACCATCGTGCGCGCATGCGTCCGCTGCACCGCGTGTTCCTGCGCCGGGCGCGGTGGCATCCCTTCCGTTTTTCCATGGCCGACGGCCGCGTGCCGCGCATGAGCTTCGGCACCACGCTAACTCGCACCATGTTCGTCGCCCATCGGCTGGCCGGCGTGTGGAAAGGACAGGAGATGGTCGGGATCCTGCTGCCGCCCTCGGTGGGGGGCGCGCTGGTGAACATCGCGGCCTCGTTCCTGGGCAAGATCGCGGTCAATCTGAATTACACCGCGTCCGGTGAGGTGCTGGAATCGTGCGCGCGGCAGTGCAAGCTGGAGACCGTGATCACCTCGCGGCTCTTCCTGGAGAAGGTGAAGCTCGAGGTTCCTGCGCGCGCAGTGTACCTGGAAGACGTGGTGGCAAAGCCCCGGCTGCACGAAAAACTGATGTCGCTACTGATCGCGTGGACGTTCCCCGAGGAACTGGTGGAGACCGCGCTGGGGGCGGAGAAGCGTACGTCGCTCGACGACCTGGCCACGGTGATTTTCTCCAGTGGCTCCACCGGCGACCCCAAGGGCGTCATGCTCTCGCACTTCAACATCGGCTCGAACCTGGAGCAACTGGCGCAGACCTTCGCGCTGCGCCCCAAAGACCGGGTGCTGGGCATTCTGCCGTTTTTCCACTCCATGGGTTACACGGTGACGATATGGCTGCCGGCGACGCTGGGGGTGGGCGTGGTGTTCCATCCCAATCCGCTGGACGCCAAGGCCATCAGCGACCTGGCGCGCGACTACGAGGCCACGTTTCTGGTGGCCACGCCGACCTTCCTTCAGGCCTACATCCGGCGCTGCCAGCCGGAAGACTTCGGCAGCCTGCAGTTTGTGCTGGTGGGCGCGGAAAAATTACCGGACCGGGTGGCGCTGGCATTCGAGGACACGTTCGGCGTGCGGCCGCTCGAAGGTTACGGCTGCACCGAATGCTCGCCCGCGGTAGCTGTGAACACGCGCGACTATCGGGCAACGGGATTCCGCCAGGTGGGCGCCAAGCGTGGATCGATCGGGCATCCGCTGCCGGGCGTGAGCGTGCGCATCGTGCATCCCGAGACCCAGGAGCCGGTGCCGCTGGGAGAATCAGGACTGCTGCTGGTGCGCGGTCCGAACGTGATGATGGGCTACCTGGGCCGGCCGGAGAAGACCGCCGAAGTGCTGCGCGACGGCTGGTACAACACCGGCGACATCGCTTCCATGGACCTGGACGGATTCCTGATCGTCTCCGACCGGCTGAGCCGCTTCTCGAAGATTGCCGGCGAGATGGTGCCGCACGTGAAGATCGAAGAGAAACTGCAGGAGATCGCGGACATCACCGAGCAGGTTTTCGCGGTCACTTGCCTGCCAGACGAAAGAAGAGGCGAGCGGCTCATCGTGCTGCATACGCTTCCCGAAGAGAAGCTGGAGCCGGTGCTGGCACAGTTCGCTTCCTCCGACCTGCCGCCGCTGTGGAAGCCTAAACCTAACCAGTTCTTCCATATCGACAACATTCCCTACCTGGGAACGGGCAAGCTCGATCTGCGGAAGCTTAAGGAGGCGGCGCAGCGGCTGGCGGAAGCCGGCGGGGAAGCTGCGATGGAATCCGTGAATCAGTGAACCATTATTTCTCTGTCCGGGCGATGGTGATGACGGTCTTGGAGTCGTGGCGAGCCACGGCGACGGTGATGAACCCGTCCTTGGTGTCCGCCATCAGGGACTGTGTGTCGCCATCCTGCGTCATGACGCGGGCCTTGGGGAACTCCTCCTTGTAGAACTCCATCACCTTGTCGGGGTCATCCTCGGTTTCGAAAACGCCGCTCGCGACCTTCATCTTGCCGAACTCGACCGAACTGGAGCCGCCCGGAGTAGCGGTGGCGCCGGGATAGATGGCGACGCCCAGAGATTCCTCGGCTTTCTCGACGTCCTGGTGCGTCTCCACCGTGCCGAATGGAGTTTCGATGCGGGCTTCGTCGCCGCTCTGCTCAACCTTGGCTTCCTTGGCGATGCGGTAGGCGCCGTAGCTGATGACACCGACCACCACCGCGCCGAGAAAGAAGAAAATGCCCAGCACGATGAGGACGATCTTGAGACCGCCGCCGCCCGATCTTGCGGGCTGCGCCGCCGTCGCAGGCGCCGCCGGTGTGGCAGCCGCCTGCACGGCTCCTTCGATCTTCTTGCCGCAACTGGTACAGAAGCCCGCTGTGGCGGGAATGTTCGCTCCACACGATGTGCAGAAAGCCATAAGGCACCTCGACGAACGGAAAGTATAGCGCACAGGACTGGGAGGATGGATTCATTGAATCCATTGGAAAAAGGCTCGAGGCCCGGGCGTGCGACTGGTCCGGTAGAATACGGCGCATGTCCAGGATGCGGTTTTTGTTGATTGGCGCGACCTTGCTGGGTTGGTTGACCGCGAACTGCGTAGCCCATGACCTGTGGCTGGTGGCGGAGACGAGGGGCGGTACGAAGAGAGTGTGCGCGCGCATCGGCGAACACTTTCCCGAGTCCATGAACGCGGTGACGGCGGACCGTGTGGAGCGCTTTCAGGTGCGCACCGGTGGGGGCGTTCGAGCGCTCGCGGGAGCGAAGCGCGGCAAGCAATTCTGCGCGCCGGGAGCGCCGCAGGCTGGAGTGGCGGAGATGATCGTGGCGCCGCGCTACATCCGGCTGGCGGCAGAAGATTTCAACGGCTACATCGAGGGCGAGGGGTTCAAGGACGTGATCCGCGCCCGCAAGGAGAGCGGCAAGGACGCGAGCGAAGGTCGCGAACTGTACTCCCGCTACACCAAGCTCCTGTTGGGTGCGAACGGCGCTGCGGCGAGCGAAGCGTTAGGACACGCACTGGAGATCGTGCCGGACAAAGATCCGGCGTCACTCGCGAAAGACGAGCCGCTCAGGGTCAGGGTGTTGTTCCTGGGCAAACCGCTGGCCGGCGTGCGCGTCAGCGCGATGTATACCGGCGCGATGGTGAAGGGGCATGAATTCCCGGTGACCGCGGAAACCGACGCGAACGGCCGCGCCGAGCTGAAGCTCGACCGGCCGGGGCTGTGGTATGCGCGGCTCATCCACATGGTCGAGGCGCAAGGCGATCCGGAGATTGACTGGCGCAGCTTTTTCGCCACCCTGACGTTCGAAGTGCCCGCCCGACAATGAAAATCCGAGTGGCGAAGACGGGCGCGGTGGGGGTGCGGGAGCAGATCATCGAGCAGGTGCGGGTGGCGATCGGGGCGGGAGAACTGGGGCCGGGCGATGCCCTGCCCAGCGTGCGGGAGCTGGCAAAACAACTCGGGATCCATCACAACACGGTGAGCCACGCCTATCGGCATCTGGCCAAGCGCGGCTGGGTGACCATGAAGCCGGGCGCGGGAGTGTTCGTCAACCTGCGCGATGAGCACGCGGCGCTCGAACAGGCCCGCGACCTCGATGAACTGATCAACGCGTTCCTGGTGTTTGCCCGCGAGCACGGCTACAAGTTGCAGGAGATTCGCGAGCGAGTGCGGGAACGAATGGCCGAGCAGCCGCCCGATCACTACCTGGTCGTCGAAGAAGACCGAGCGCTGGCGCGAATCATCGCCCACGATCTGGCGGAAGCGACGGGAGCGCCAGCCAGTGCTTGTACGCCGCAGGAACTTGCGGCGACGCCGGGACTGGCGATCGGCGCGGTGCTGGCCGTTCCCGTGCACGCGCTGCAAAAGTTTCCGGATGTGTATCCCAAGCGCTCAGCGCCGGTGCCGGTGGAGTTTCCCCGAGCCAAGGAGTTCGTGGAACGGGTGCGGGCGCTGGACAAGCCCTCGGTCATCGCCATCGCGTCCGAGAGCGTGGAGTTTCTCGAGGCGGCGCGGGGGCTGACCGCCTCCGCCGCGGGACGGAAACATGAGATCGTGGAGTGCCTGTTGGGACCGCAGGATACGCCGCCCGAAGCAGCGGACCTGGTGATCTGCGACTCGCGCACGCGGGCACGGGTGAAGGCACGAAATGTCATGGTGGTGACAACACTCTCCAAGAAGTCGCTGGCGACGTTGCGGGATGCGCTGCCGGGGACGCGCTAGGTCGGCAGGTGGGGCAGGCTACGGGTGATGTAGTCGGTCATAGTGAGCGCCAACAGAATACCCAGCCAGAAGAAGCCGGCCAAAACCACCACCCAGGTCAGCTTGCTGGCATAGCGCACGTGCATGAAGTAAAGGATGACCAGCACGGCCTTGGTGGTGGCGATTCCCAAGGCGACGGCGGCGTTGAACGGTCCCAGGTTGATGAACGCCACCCGTACGGTGACTGCGGTCAGCACCATCAGGGTGGCAAATATCGCGAAATAGACCTTCAAGGGAACGACGTGTCCGCTCATGGATGCACCCCGACGTGCCGCGTGATGAGGTAGAGCAGTGGGAATAGAAAGATCCAGACGATATCCACGAAGTGCCAGTAGAGCCCGGCATATTCGACGGGCGCA
>DATIGQ010000018.1 GCA_035454605.1 Terriglobales bacterium | reverse complement strand
TTCGCGGTATAGGCGAATCCCAGGTCGACGGCCAGCGCCGCCATCGCGAACAACACCACTAAAAACACCGCCAGCATGACAATGGTCATGCCTCGCTCGCGGTTGCTGCTTTTGCCACGCATCACTTGCCCCCTTCCTTGGGTTTGGACTTGTCGAACTTCTGCTTGTCCAGGAAATCTTGGGGGAATTGTGGTCCCGGCGGCAGATCGACGCTGGGCGACACTTTGCGCGCCGTCACCAGCACCATCAGCTCGCCGGTCGTCTTCTGGTTGAACTTGCTGCGGAACAGATGGCCGATGATGGGGATATCGCCCAAGCCGGGTATCTTCGCCGCCACGTTGGCCACCCGGTTGTCCATCAGCCCGGCGATCAGAAAGCTCTGCCCGTCCTGCAACTCCAGTTCGGTCTCCGCCCGCCGCGTGATCAGCGCCGGTATCGTGAATCCCGAAAGCGTCACGCCGTTGGCGAAGTCCAGTTGGCTCACTTCCGGAGCCACCTTCAACCGGATGTTTCCCGTGGGCATGATGTAGGGCGTGAACTTCAGCCGTACCCCGAACTCCTTGAACTGCACGGTCACGTTGCCCACGTTGCCCCCGCCCTGCACGATGGGAATGGGGAATTCGCCGCCCGCCAGGAAGCTGGCTTCCTTCCCGTTCAGCGCGATCAGGTTAGGCTCGGCCAGGATCTGGGCCAGCGATTTTTGCTTCAGCGCCTGGATAGCCGCTGCCAGGTGCACGTCCCCTCGGAACAGGAAGATATTGAGCGGATTGATGTTCAGGTCGCTACTGAGGGCATTCTCCGCAACATCCTTGACATCCGTGTCGCTCAGGTTCACCGGCGGCCGGGTGCCCGTGCCCGTCTGCCCGAGCAGGGACACGTTGGTCGAGAACAGATTGACCGCGTAGCGCTGCAAAGCGTCCCGGTTCACTTCCGCGAACTTCACCTGCAGCAGCACTTCCTGGGGCTCGTACGGACCGAAGGTCAGCACGTTGACCACAGACTTGGCATACGCTCCGGCCAGCGCTCCGGCGTTCTTCTGGATCTCCTCGCTGCTCACGTGTCCGGAGAGCACGATGGCGTTGCGCGAGGCCGACACGTCGATCTTCTCACTGGGGAAAATACGATGGATTTCCTCCGCCGCCGAGGTCGCATCCACGTCCACCCGCAGGTCGAAGCTGCGCGACCGCTCGGCTTCGTCCCACAGCACCAGCGACACCTCGCCCGGCTGGCGTCCGTGCACCAGAATCTGCGTCGGGGTCACCACCAGCGCGTCGGCTATGGTTGGATCGCTCACCGCCACTCGCTTCAGTCGGTCCGTCGTGTTCACCAGGATGGACTTGCCCGAGAGCACGCGCAGCGGCACTGAGCCCTCCGGGAAGCCCTCCTGCGGCATCCCCGCTTCTCCCGCCATCTCCGCAGATGCCGGCGCCCCCGGGCTCACGGCCCCCGGTGTCACCGAACCCAGGGCCTCGGCGGCTCCCTGTTGGGCGCCCGACACCGCTTTTCCCAGGCTGGTCGGAGCCTTCTTGGGCATCATGGCTCCCGCCTCGGCTGCCGCTTGCATCGCCTTGGTCGCCGGCGCTGTTGCCAGCGCCGCTGCTACTACCAGACTCCACAACGACAGCCATCGCCTCTCGCTTTGTGTCATCGTCTCGCTCCGTCCCCCGGATTCTGGCAGTTAGAATTTGGCTTCGTCACGCTTGTCCCCGCGAATCATCTCCACCACGTACACCTTGCTCGGCGCGGGTACCACCGGCTGCTTCTTTCTGGCCGCAGCCACCTGGGGCTGCGCGGCCACTCGCATGCCTCGACGGTGCTCCGGCGCGCCCGCTTCCACGTACAGGTCTCCGTAGAACGTCCCTTTGGGTTTCACTTCATCCCGATCCAGCGGATTCCGCAGCGACAGGTGAATGCGTCCCTGCGTGGTCGCCAGCGTCAGCCTTTGCGCGTCCTCCGGCGACACCAGCAGCGTCACCACCGTGGTCTCCTTCTTGGAGGGCTCTTTGGCCTGCAGGTCCTGGTTTGCCGTCAGCACCTCCACGTTCTCCAGCACCGTGGTGGTCACGGTCTGCGCGTCGGTCATGTCGGGCGGCGTACCGGTCAGTAGAACGTCCACCCGCGTTCCCGGCTGCACAAAGCCGGCTACCGAGATGTCCTCCCGCACCCGTACCGAGACCGCCCGCATGCCCTGCGGGATCTTGGGCGGCAACCCCGCGCCTGCCTCGCGCGGCGCCAGCTTGCTGTTCAGCACCACTTCTTTTTCTGCGATCGGTACGATCACGCCCCGGCCTGCCACTTCCTTCAGGTCACGGAAGACGCCTTGCGGCAATTGTCCCGACGGCAATCTCACCAGCTGCAGGTCCGAGAGCTGGATCTGCTGCCCTACCTGCAACGCCTTGGCGGCTACCACTACGTTGGTGGTGGTGCCGGAATCGGCCTGCGCGCCCCGCAGAATGCGCAGCGCTCCAAAGCTCACCAGCGCCGCCAGCCCCACCGCTACCATTCCCACAATGAGGAACCTTCTCCGGTCCATTCGGCCCTCCCTGGGCTAACACCCGTAAAAGTTGATAAACTCCGCCCGCCCGGCGATCGGCACCGAAACCGGTGCGCCCATGAACGGGATATTCGGCAAGTAGCGAAACTGATAGTTGGTCTGTACCGCCACTCGCGACGCCCAGGAGTTTGCCCCGCCCGGCGTCGTCTGAATGACGCATTGGTTGATGGTCACATCGGCCGCCGTGATGGTCACGCCGTTGGCCGCCGCGTAGGCCACCGCCTGGTTCTTGAGGGCAGGGGTGGCCGAGAAGTTGGGAGTATCCTTGTTCCACTGAAACGTCGAGAGGTGCGCCGCTTCTCGCGCGGCGTTGTTGAGCACCTGGTGCGTGCGCACCATGCCCGCCCCCTCGATCACTACCAGCGCCATGAACAGCAGGAGCGGCAGCGCCACTGCCATCTCTACGATCTGTGTTCCCCGTTCCCTGTGTCGCGCTTGCAACCGCCTCATGCTTCGGATGCCTCCTCCCGGCTCAGGGGGAGTTCTCGTTGCGCATCGTGGCGGTTGCGCCCATGGCTACCGACCCGAAGCGGAAAAAGAAGAACGTATAAGGGGCGTTCACCGTCACCTGCGTATGAAAGACCTGCACATTGTTCACGGTCCCGGTCACGCTCTGGTTCACCGAAACCGTCGACCCCCGAACCCCCGCGCTGTCCAGGAACCGCTGCACCTGTGCCTCCACGTCGGTCGTGGTCGGCAGTGTGCCGGTTCCGGCGAAGGGTGCCACCGAAAACCGTGCGCCCTCGCGCGCCGCGTTCGTCATGACTTGGTACTGATTGTACGCCCGTCCGAACTCGATGTTCGCCAAAATCAGAGTGAAGAAAAGAAGAACCGTGACCGCGCCTTCCAGCACCGTGGCCCCACGCTCGTAACTGCGTTGGTTCCTCATCGTGCCACCAGCGCGAACAGGGTCCCGCAGGCCGCGGCCACGCCGAACGGCGCCCGGATCATGGCGGCGTTCCTCACGTGCAGTACGGGATGCGCCCGCAGCCCCTGCGCCTTCAGTGCCCGCAGGATCTCCCGCATGTTTTCGAGCGTCTGTCGCCAGGCGCCGCGCTTGAAGATCTGCGCCACCGCCATCAGCGCCGCCACGAACACCGCGATTTGCATGGCCACCAGCCAAGGCTGCAGGCCCAGCAGCGCTCCCAGCGCCGCCATCAGCTTCACGTCTCCGCCGCCGATCGCCCCCAACTGGAAAAACGCCAGGCCGACCGCGAATCCCAGGAACGCCGCCGCTGCGGCCGAAGCCAGCCCCCCGCTCCACAGATGGAAGGCCAGCCCGGCGATCACTCCGCAGGTGGTGAACGCCCGCGGGATTTTTCGCCAGCGTGCGTCTCCGATGGCGCAGGTCACCACGAAGGCGATCACAAAGGCTTGCCACAACCATTCCGACATAACGGCGCCTCGCGTCTCCTGGTCTTGGGCTTCCTATTATGGCTCAAAAAACCGGGAGCGGCAGGATGGGACGGGGTGTCACCCCACCTGCCGCTCGCATCCAGCACACCCTACGGCGTGGTCAGTTGGTCCGACGCGGAATTGAAGATGTTGCTCGCGTTCGTCCCGATCAGGCGCACCGCCCCGATCACCACGACGAGAATCACCGCCAGCATCAGCGCGTACTCGGCGATGTCCTCGCCCTTGTCATCCTTCCACATCTTCCAGACGAGTTCCTTCATGGTCTCCTCCACTGGGCTTCCAAGGGTTGGTTACAAAGCCGGGTACTGCCACTGCCGCCCTATCCCGGCGATAGGACTCCGAAAGCCTGGGGAAGCGCAAGGGTGGATCGGGCCTGGCCCGGATTGCCTCCTTCCCCCGCCTCGCCTACGGGGTTGTCAGCTGGTCCGAAGCCGCGTTGAAGATGTTGCTCGCGTTCGTACCGATCAGGCGGACTGCCCCGATCACGACTACCAGAATGACCGCCAGCATCAGCGCGTATTCCGCGATGTCCTGGCCCTCGTCATCCCGCCACATCTTGCGAAGAACGTCCTTCATGTCTGTTGTCTCCTCCCGAACCCCGGTGAGCTTGCGCCCCCAGCGCTCGATTTCGCCCTCATATCTGCAATTTGGGGGCAAATCAGAGTCCAGAGCCGGATGTATATTTTCTTTATTATCTTTCGATTACACGCGGTAACCGCCGTAGTAACCTGCCCCACTGTCCGATTTCTGAGACACCCCACCAACGTGGCTGCTCTACCCGGGCGACAGTGGAGCCTGCCCCCGCCTGATAGTGGGGGGGGTAGCTCCCGGTGGGGCCTCAGCAGGGCAGAGCGGAGAGCGGAACCGGAAACCGGAGGGGGAAGGGGAGCTTTCTCTGGTTACTGACCACTGGCAACTGGCTACTGCCTTTTCACAAACACCACCGCCTGGTCGTCTTCGTACACCTTGGTCCAGTTCGGATCCTGCCGCAGCAGGCTGGCGATGGCCGAAAGGGGCTCCACCATCGCTGTCTTCACCTCGAACCGCTCCAGCGTTTCCTGCCACCGGGGCCGCCCACGGTAGGTGCGGAAGTACTCCATCATGAACTCATCCCCGTAGAGGTCTGCCCGGCCGTCGATATAGCTGCGGTAGTCCGGGTACAGGTTCCACAGCAGGTATCCACCCCAGTCGTAGCGGTGATACATCGGCGTCGGCGGCTTCTCCCGTCTCAGGAACTGGACCGCACGCCGCGGAAAAATCTCCGATTCCGCTTGGGGCTGGCTCGCGATTACGTTTGCGAAATACAGCCCGCAGGCGGCAATCACCACCGCCAGCACCGTCGCGTTCATCAACCTCTTGGTTGCCGTCAGGGGAGTCTCCGGCTGTTCCAGCCATCTCCCCCAACTTTGCTGGCGGATCCAGTCCCAGGCATGCCCGGCCAGCAGCGGCGTAGCCGCCAGGGCGAACAGCGGAATGTGCCGGCCCGAGCGCAGCGCCAGCCACCCGGTCACCGCCAGCAGGGTGACGTCGCTCAAACGCGCCCGGCGTCTGGAGATGGCCATGGCGCTCGCGGTGGCGAAGATCAGCGCCGCGAACGGCAGCATGCTGGCTTTGTGAAAGTCCGGCGAGAGCCAGTCGCGCAGGTTCGCCGCCATCGCCTCCGACTGCAGCGTCTCGAAGGGATATGCGTACAGCCGCGTGCCGTTCGGATTCAGCGGGATCACCGCCAGGCATGCCGCCGCTGCCGCCACCAGGGGCAGGGTTCGCCGCAGAGCCGGTTTCCATCCGTGGCCATCCGTCAACTCATCCAGCGCCAATCCCGCCGCCACCACCAGCACCAGTGCCGGACCCGCCAGGAAGCCGCCGTGCAGATTCACCCACAGCACCATCAGTGGAGGCATCCACAGCAAGCGCTTCCCGCTCCCGTCGCGCGCATAGCTGTGCAGCAGTCCCAGGAAGACGCTGGCCAGCAGCATGGTGAACATCTGCGGCTGCACGCCCCACACCGGCGCGGTCGAAAAGGCGCCCAGCAGCAGCGCGAATCCCGCCACGAACGGCTGTCCTTCCAGGCGTCGGTCCAGCAGCCACCACGCCGCCGCAATCACCAGGCTGAAGAACAGGATTAGTCCGCCCCAACCCGCAAGGCGGTACAACTCCCAGATCAGCACTTCCGACAGCCACTCGTGCGTCACCCACGCCTTGCCCGCAGCGGTGTAGGAAAAGGGATCCGTGTGCGGGATGCTGCGCGTCTCCACCATCCATTGCCCGGTGCGCAGATGCCACCAGAAATCCGGCACCAGGATGGGCCGCGCCGTTACCCCCAGCAGCGACACCAGTACCACCCAGTGGAACACCCGCCGCGTCGAGAGCCGGGAAGAAGAGAGAGGAGAAGAAGAGAGGACTGGCGCGCCGGATACCTCTCTCACCGCCGTTTCGGTCGCGCTCATCTGCGCCCGATTGTAGCGCGCCTGAGTGCTGAGTGCTGAGTGCTGAGTTGAGCCTGCCCTGAGCGAAGTTGAAGGGCGAAATCCTGAGCGAAGCGAAGGATCTCGGGGTTACCGGACTACTGCACTCTGGAAGGAATATCTAAGTCGTCGATCAGCCGATGGAGGGAAGAACGCGCGATCTTCAGCGACCGCGCCGCTTGCAGCTTGTTGTTCCCGTATTCCTGCAGGGTGCGCTGGATCAGGCGCCGCTTGAAGTTCCGCACTTCCTCTTCGAACGACGCCGGCTCGGTTTCCTCTTCCCAGCCTGCGAACTGCGAAGGTAGGTGATTGATGCGGATGTCCGGGCCGTCCGAGATCACCACCGCGCGCTCCAGCACGTTCTGCAATTCGCGCACGTTGCCCGGCCAGTCGTATTCCTGCAGCGCGCACAGCGCCGCCGGCGAGATGCGCCGCGCCGCCTTCTGGTGCCGCTCCGCAAAATTCTGCAGGAAGGCGTGCGCCAGCAGCGTGATGTCGTCCCGACGTTCCCTGAGCGGAGGCAGTTCCAGTTCGACCGTGTTCAACCGGTAGTAAAGATCCAGCCGGAAGGCGCCCTGTTCCACCAGTTGCTTCAGATTGCGGTTGGTGGCGCAGATCACCCGCGCCTCCATGGCCGTGGGCTTATTGCTCCCCAGGCGCTCGAATGTCCGCTCCTGCAGCACCCGCAGCAACTTCACCTGCATGGCCGGCGAAAGCTCACCGATCTCGTCCAGGAAGATGGTCCCTTGTCCCGCCGCTTCGAAACGTCCCCGGCGCACCGCATTGGCGCCCGTGAACGCTCCCTTTTCATGCCCGAACAATTCCGATTCGATCAGCGTCTCCGGCAGCGACGAGCACGCCACCGCCACGAACGGCTCTTTGGCTCGCGGGCTCGCTTGGTGGATGGCCCGCGCCACCAGTTCCTTTCCCGTCCCGCTCTCACCCGTCACCAGCACCGTGGCGTCGGTCTGCGCCACCCGTTGCGCCAGTTGGAACACCGCCCGGATCTTGCTGTCCACGCCCAAGATCGCCGGGAAATCCTTGAGTTGCGGACCTTGCGACCGCAGCCGTTCCACTTCGCGGCTCAGGTCGCGGAAACGCACCACGCGCCGCAGCACGATGCGCAGCTCCTCCATCGAGCTGGTTTCCACGAAGCAGTCGTACGCGCCCGCCGACATGGCCTGGCGCATCACCGCCTTGTCCGGCCCGGCCACGAAGGCCACCACCGGCGCGGCCTCCGCGTTGCGGAGAATCTTCTGCAGGGATTCCAGCGACTTGGCGAAGCGCGGGCTCTCCGCGGGCGGCAGTCCCACCAGCACCACGTCGCACTGGGTCAGCCGTTCGCGATCGTCCGCCTCGGCGGACTGCATCTCGAACTCTTCACCCAGCTTCTCCCCCAATAGCTGGAAGAAGTCGGCCCGCTCGTCAATGAAGCAGCACTTGACCACCGGTCACCCCGTTACCGGTTCTCTTCTTGATTTGGATTCTGCCTGGCTTGTTCCGGAGGTCTCTGTGGGCGGCCAGGTCGGCCCCAGCCCTCGCCATCTACCGCACAGTCTAGGGTCGTCCCCTTTCGATGTAAAGGTTTCTTTGGTAATCGCGGAGTAACCTCCCCGCAACTCCTTTGCACATCAGTACGAATCGACGTGTCCGCCGTGCGGGGGACTTCGGTCGTCCTGGACTTCCGGCTGGATACATTACTTGCATTTAGCAAGTAATCGTGGTAGCGTGCCTTCCGTGCCGCGGAAGTCCAAGCCGAGACGTCGCTCCGGTTGCCCGGTGAGCATCTCGCTCGAGCGCTTCGGAGACCGCTGGTCCCTGCTCATCATCCGCGACCTCATGGTCCGCGGATACCGCACCTTCAAGCAGTTTCAGCAGTCGGGTGAGGGCATTGCCACCAACATCCTCGCCGACCGCCTGCAAAAGCTCGAAGCCGCGGGCATCATTACCGCCGAGCCGGAACAGACGGATGCCCGTCGCGTGAACTACCGCCTCACCGAAAAAGGAATCGATCTTGCGCCGGTGGTCCTCGAGTTGCTCATCTGGGCAGCCCGGCACGAGGAAACCGGGGCGGCTTGCGCCGTCATCGAAAGGATGGAGCAGAATCGCCAGGCGGTTCTGGCTGAAGCCCGGCGCCGCTGGCTGCAACGGGATCCCACTCCGCTGCTGCCGCAAGTCGGCGACTCCGCCTGGAACTTCGAGCGGCGCGAACCCGGCCACCCCCTCCACTCCCAACCCAACCCACAGCCTTCACAAAACAAAAAACAAGGAGACGAGGAATAATGGAAAGCAAACCGACACATGAGCAAGCCCAACTTCACCTGCAGGTCTATGATCTGCGCCGCGAGCCGCGGCTCCGCCAGGCCCGCGACTGGTTCCACAAAGACTACCATCCCAAGAACTTCGACGACGCCATGCGCATCGCCGCGCCCGGCACCGAAGCCGGCGCGTTCTTTGGCATGGTTGTCGGTTACTGGGAGCAGACCTGCGCGCTTCTGAACTATGGTCTTCTCCACGAAGATCTTTTCTTCGAGACCAGCGGCGAATTCTTCGGGGTCTGGGAGAAGCTCAAGCCCATCGTTCCGGAGGCTCGGGAAAAGTGGGTCTACAAGCAGCTCTTTGCCCACATGGAAAAAGCTGCCCAGCGCTATGAAGTCTGGCTGGAGAAGCGCAGCCCCGGTCACGTGGCCGCCATGCGGCAGTTCATGCAGCAGATGCAGCAGCAGTTGCAGCCCAAGTCTGCGTCGGCAGCCTGAGCAAGAACTCGGATGTAATCGCCACTGGCCTGCGGTTCACAGGGGGAGTGCAGTCGTCTCTCCCCGGGCGAGCGCCGCGGGCTGGTGGCGATGCCTCGACAGGTGTGGAGGAGCATCTCGCGAGAAGGAGGTTGCATGGCGACGAGCGAACACAGTGCCGAGCTGGCCGTGGGTTGGATTGAGGCATGGATCAAAATGGACATGGAGTGGCTTCGGCAGCGACTGGCTCCGGACTTTGTCCACGTTAGTCCATTCGGGAGGCTCGAAGGCCGTGAATTCTACCTGGCAACCGTTGAGCCGATGGCGCGCAAGAGCGTCATGGAGCTCGAGGTCAAGAATGTCATCGCCAGCGGAAACCAAGCGGCGGTGTGGTTCGAGAACAGGACTCCCAAGGGTGTGGTCGAATCCTGTGACTGGTTGCGCGTTGAGGACGACCTGATTAAGGAGATCCGCTCGTTCTACGACAGTGCCAGGATTCGGGAGGTCCTGTCGCCAGCCGAGCAGGAGGGCCTCGGCGGTTCCTACTAGGTATCAACTGGCCCTGACAACCACCGTTGCCTGAACCTGAGACCGTAGCTGCGAAAGGAAACACCGATGCAAAAGATGACTCCATGCTTGTGGTTCGATAGCCAGGCTGAAGAAGCGGCGAATTTCTACGTCTCCATCTTCCATAACTCCAGGATCCGCAATGTTGCCCGCTATGGCGAAGACGGGGCCAGGATGTCCGGCAAGCCCAAGGCATCGGTCATGACCGTGACCTTTGAGCTCGACGGGCAGGGCTTCATGGCCTTGAACGGCGGCCCCATGTTCCAGTTCTCACCCGCCATATCCTTCATGGTCCACTGTCAGACGCAGCAGGAAGTGGATCGCCTTTGGGAGAAGCTTTCCGCAGGCGGAGAAGAACAACCCTGCGGCTGGCTCAAAGACAAATTCGGCGTGTCCTGGCAGATCGTTCCCACCGTACTCGGCGAGCTGCTGCAGGCCGAGGACCCGAAAAAATCGCAGCGCGTCATGCAGGCCATGCTTCAGATGAAGAAGCTCGACATCCAGGGCTTGCGGCAAGCCTACGAGCAAGGATGAGGAAATCAAGATGGCAGAAGACAAGATACTCACCCGGCACCCGCTGGGGAAAAGTGGGAAGAACATCAGCAAGCAGAAATACAACTCCGTGCGGGCTGCGATTCTGTCCGCCCTCGAGGGCAGGGAACTCACCCACACCGAATTATTCCAGCGACTGAACCGCAGCCTCCGGGGCAAGTTCCCGGGCAACATCAGT
>DATIGQ010000017.1 GCA_035454605.1 Terriglobales bacterium | reverse complement strand
CTAAGGGGGGCGTGCTTCAGACAGCCTGACTTAGATCAGAAGATCTGAAAGAGTGAGAAGAAAGAGAAACTCGCTCGAAATCAATCTTACGCTCGATGCTGGGGGAAGTCAATTCAGACGGCCGATTGGAATGTGAACAGAAGGCCGTTTGCCGCTATTCGCTGGCCGGCGTGGCCACCGGCACGGCGTTCTTGCGTGGACGCCGGTTCGCTTGCAGCACTTTCTTACGCAGGCGCAGCGATTTCGGGGTCACTTCGACGTACTCATCGTCGGCGATGAACTCGATCGCCTGCTCGAGATTGAGCGCGCGGTACGGTACCAGCCGGATGGCGTCATCGGCGGTAGAGCTGCGCATGTTGGTGAGCTTCTTCTCGCGCACGCAGTTGACGTCCAGATCGTTCTCGCGGGCGTTCTCGCCGATGATCATGCCTTCGTAGACCTCGGTGCCGGGAGCCACGAACAACTCGCCGCGCTCCTGCAAACCCCAAAGCGCGTAGGCGGTGGTGGCGCCGGGGCGGTCTGACACCTGTGCGCCCGTAAGGCGGTGGGGAATCTCACCCTGCCACTCGATATGGCCGTCGAAGAGGGCGTTCATCACGATGGTGCCGCGAGTGTCTGTCAGCAGTTCGCTGCGCAGCCCGATCAGGCTGCGGCTGGGCACACGGAACTCCATGCGCACGCGGCCGTAACCGTGGTTGTGCATCTTGAGCGTTTCCGCCTTGCGCGTTCCCAGCTTCTCCAGGACCACGCCGATGAATTCCTCGGGAACGTCCACGGTGAGCCGCTCCACCGGCTCCATCACCTTGCCGTCTTGCGTGCGGGTGACGATCTCCGGCTTTCCCACCATCAACTCGTAGCCCTCGCGTCGCATCATCTCGATGAGGATGGAGAGTTGCAGCTCGCCGCGGCCCGTCACCCGGAACGAATCCGGGCTGCCGGTATCTTCTACCCGGATGGACACGTTGGTGAGCAGTTCCTTCTGCAGCCGTTCGCGCAGGTTGCGCGAGGTGACGTACTGCCCTTCCCGGCCCGCGAACGGCGAGGTGTTCACGGTGAACAGCATGGCGATGGTGGGCTCGTCGATCAAGGTCCTGGGAAGGGGCGCGGGCGCTTCTGCGCTGGTGATGGTTTCCCCGATGGTGATCCCGGTGACGCCGGCGATAGCCACGATGTCGCCCAGTTCGGTCTGCTCGATATCCACGCGATTCAGGCCGCGGAAGGAGAACAGCTTGGTGATGGTGACTTTCTCCAGCGTCCCATCAAGCTTGGCGATTCCCACCTGATCGCCGGTGCGCAAGGTCCCGTTGAACACCCGCGCAATGGCCAGCCGCCCCAGGTAGTCGCTGTAATCGAGATTGGCCACCAGGATCTGCAGGGTAGCGTCGGGATCGCCGGCCGGAGCGGGCAGGGTGTTGACGATGGCGTCAAAGAGCGGACGCAGGTCGGCTCCCGCCTGGGCTGCGCTTGCCGACGCCGTCCCCGACCTGGCGTTGGTGTACAGCACCGGGAACTCGAGCTGGTCCTCGGTAGCATCCAGATCGATGAACAGGTCGTAGATCTCGTTCAGCACTTCCTGGGGGCGGGCGTCGGAGCGGTCGATCTTGTTGATGACCACCAGCGGAGGCAGCCGGGCCTCCAGCGCTTTGCTTAGCACGTAGCGGGTCTGCGGCAGCGGCCCCTCGCTGGCATCCACCAGGAGCATGACGCCATCCACCATCTTCAGGGCGCGCTCCACTTCGCCGCCGAAGTCGCTGTGTCCGGGCGTATCCACAATGTTGATCTTCACGTCGCCATAGAACACGGCCGTGTTCTTGGCCAGGATGGTGATGCCGCGCTCCCGCTCCAACTCGTTGGAGTCCATCACCCGGTCCACCAGTTCCTGGTTGGCGCGGAAGACGCCGCTCTGGCGCAGCATGGCGTCCACCAGCGTGGTCTTGCCGTGGTCTACGTGGGCGATGATCGCGATGTTGCGAATCTTGCTCAAAGCCATCCTTCCGGTGCGTACTTCAACTCTAGCAGCCTAACCAAACGAGTTCCCGTTCCCAAGAAAGCTGCCCCAGTATCAAAGAGGAAGCGGCAGGTGGGTTTTGGTAGCGCTACCGGGAATCGAACCCGGGTTTGGAGATTGAGAATCTCCCGTCCTAACCCCTAGACGATAGCGCCGAAAAAGCGGTGGTCCGTGGCCGGTGATCGGCGGCCGTAAGAAGCCGCCGCCGCCAGAAAAATTATAACAAACCCGTCAGCGACCGACGGCTTGGGACGATCGTGGTTCGACGTCCAGCACGACTTCCCCGTCATTCTCGTAGATCGCATCCACGTGAGCTATCGGGTCGTCCTGCGCGAGGTGGACGCGCTGCGCGGGGAAATAGATCCGTCGGTAGTCGCGCACGATCTCTTCTGGCGGCAAGCCTTCCTGGTTGCGGGCCATAGCGCGGGCCAGCGCGGTTTCGAACGAGCATTCTACCCAGTAGCGCAGGTCATAGCGGTTGCGATACTCCTTCTTCAGCACGAAAATGCCTTCGAGAAGGATGACGTCAACATCGCGGAAGTCATAGGTGTAGTCGTAATAGCGGTCGCGGGCGATCTCGATCAAGCTTGTGGTGAGGTGAATCGAGCGCCCGGCGCGCAAGGGCTCGATCAGCAGGCGGAAGAAGTCGTCCCAACGGAAGGTGTTGCGATAGAAGTGGCCGCCCGGATCGGTTTCGCTAAAGCGAACTGTCTGCGGCAAATGCCAGGGGTCGATGTTGATGACGGCCGGATGGAGGCCGCGGCGCGCCAATTCTTCCGCCAGCCGGGCGGTAATGTAGCCTTTGCCGGACGAATCGATGCCGCTGATGGCGGCCAGCGCTGCGCATCGGCCACGGAGTTTCGCCACGCACTCTTCAACGGGCACAGCCAGGTCGCGAATGTCACAAGTGCGAAATGCCATGCACGTCAGATGACGAGGAGGGCAGGAAGTTTCGCATACCCCTGAAGCCCCGAGAGCCTCTGTCCTCCACGGCGGACGAAGCATGACGCCGGCGGTTTCCCGCTCATCCCGCAAGCGGGATTCGCTCGCGCCGGTCAGTTCAGCCGTTTCTCGATAGCGCCTACGATGGTGCGTAGCACCTTCACCCGCGCCCAATGCTTGTTGTTACCCTCGACGGCAGTCCAGGGGGCGTAGGAGGTCGAGGTGTGCAACAGCATGTCTTCGACGGCGCCGAAGTACTCATCCCACTTGGCGCGGTTGCGCCAGTCCTCGTCGGTGAGCTTGTAGGAACGGTAGGGATCGAGCTCGCGGCTCTTGAAGCGCCGATACTGTTCGTCCTTGCCGATGTGGACCCAGAACTTGCAGATGACCATGCCGAAGGAATTCTGGTGGGCCTCGAACTCGTTGATCTCGGCGTAGGCGCGGCGCCACTCCTCCTCGCTGCAGAAGCCTTCCACCCGTTCCACCAGGACGCGGCCGTAGTAGCTGCGGTCGAAGATGGCCAGATGGCCGGAGCGCGGCAGCTTGCGCCAGAAGCGCCACAGATAGTGGTGCGTGCGCTCTTCGCCGTGGGGCGCGGCATAGGCGGAGACGGTGAAGCCGCGCGGATCGAGCGTCTCGGTGACGCGCTTGATGGCGCCGCCCTTGCCGGCCGCATCCCAGCCCTCGAACATGCACAGTACCGGCACCTGCTGCTTGAACATCTCAAAATGCAGCTCGCGCAGACGCACCTGCAGCTTGCCACATTGTTCGTCGTACTGCTTATCGTTCAGCTTCTTGCTCAGATCGAGTTTTTCCAGCATGGTCGGCCTCTCTCCTTACAAAGCGGATGCGCGCCTTTCGCGCATCGGCGCGATTCGGCGCGCCCAGATCCTTCGCTCGGCAAAAAAACAAGCGCCTCGCTCAGGATGACAATCCCCTAGGCGGGGATGGCCTCGGTAGTCTTGCGTTCCTCTTCGCGACCGCGCTCGGCATCGTGGGCGGCGCGGGCTTCGCGCGCCTGCTTGCCGGCAGTGCGCGCCGCCGCCGTACGCGACACCAGCTCGGGATGATCGCGCCGGCGCTTCAGCGCTTCTTCGATGCGCGAAACCAGCGTCTCAAACACCCGCACCCGCGCCCAGCGCGAATCGTTGGCCTCGATCAGCGTCCACGGAGCATGGGCGGTGTTGGTCTTGGCCAGCATCTCCTCCACCGCCGTCATCCAGCGGTTGTACTGCTTGTGGTGCCGCTTGTACTCCTTGGTGATCTTCCAGCGCAGCAGCGGATCCTTCAGCGCGTCGGCGAAGCGCTTCTTCTGTTCTTTCTTGGAAATGTGCATCCAGAGCTTGATCAGCACCAGGCCGTCGTCGGTGAGCCAGCGCTCGAACTCGTTGATCTGTTCGTAGGCGGCGCGCCAGAGCTTTTTCTTCACCAGCTTGTCGCAGCGCTCCACCAGGACGCGTCCGTACCAGGAGTGATCGAACACAGCCATCTCGCCGTCGTTGGGCAACGCCACCTGGTAACGCCACAGAAAGTGGAAGCGCTGCTCCAGTGGCGAGGGCGGGGAGCCGGGATGCACCCGGAACAGGCGCGGATCCAAACGCTCCGTCAGCTTCTTGATCACCTGGCCCTTGCCGGCCGTGTCCCATCCTTCCAGGCAGATGATGACCGGCAGTTCGGCCTTCTGGGCGGCGTATTGCAGCCCGCGCAGCTTCTCCTGCAATTCCTTCATGGCCTTGGAGTAAGCGGGTTTGGAAAGCTTCTTTTTCAGGTCCAGGGTTTCCAGCATGGCGCCTCCCGGGAATGAGTCCTTAAGGTTTACTTGCTCGTAAATAAATAAGGCCAGGGAAGAGGGCCGATTTTGTATCACGGGGCGCGCGATTTTGCACCTGTTTTCTTGCACCCCAGATGGGGCTTGACAAGCCGCTTGGAGGGGGAGCAGAATGGCTCTCGCTTGGCGAATAAAAAGCGAAAGTAGCTCCCGCAATCGCTTCCGCTTCTTGAGGACTCCCATGAACGCCGCTGCGCTCCGCTCCTATCTTTCTTCGCAGGAAAAGCTGGGCCCGGGAAGCCTGATTCCCTTCCCCCGGCTGGCGGAGCGCACAGCGCCGGAGACCGTGCCCACCGGGGTCGAAGAAATCGACGCCCTTACCGGTGGCCTGCCGCGCGGGGCGTTGACGGAAATCTGCGGACCGGCGTCCTCCGGCCGTACCAGCCTGCTGCTTTCCCTGATGGCGGTGGCCACCGCCCGGGGCGAGGTCTGCGCCCTGGTCGATGCCGGCGACGCCTTCGATCCCGAATCCGCCGCGGCCGCGGGCGTGGATCTGAAACGACTGCTGTGGGTGCGATGCGGGAAAACAGCCGTCAGCCATCAACCGTCAGCCATCAGCAAAAACGGAAACCGGGAAAAACAGGACACTCTGCGACGAATGGAGCAGGCTCTGCGCGCCGCCGACCTGCTCGTGAACGCGGGCGGATTCGGATTGGTGGTGCTGGACCTGGGCGACGTGCCGCACCGCATGGCGCGACGCGTCCCGCTCACCTCCTGGTTCCGCTTCCGCCGGGCGGTGGAACACACGCCAGCGGTCCTGGTCGCCCTGGAGCAGGAGCCTTGCGCGGGAAGCTGCTCCTCGCTGGTGC
>DATIGQ010000016.1 GCA_035454605.1 Terriglobales bacterium | reverse complement strand
CCATAGCGACAGCCGGGTAATCAAGTCCTCAGCCAGGCCGTCAGCGAAGTACTCCTGCTCGGGATCGCCGGAGAGATTGTCGAAAGGCAGGACCGCGATGGCGGGCCGGCCGCCGAAGCCGGAGATGGTGGCCACGTCCGCCGCTGCGGGAGCAGCAGCCGGGACCGCCTGTGAAGCCTGTCGCGCCAGGTCGCGGAACTCGTTGGCCACATCGCGCGCCGTCTGCATGCGGTGCCGCGGATCCTTCTCCAGGCAGCGCCGGATGATCCGTGCCAGATCGCCGGGCAGATTCGCCCGCACATCGGTAACCGGCGCTGGGACATCCCGCAGAATCGCGGAGGCCAGTTCGGCCGACGAACCCCCTTCGAACGGCCGCTTCCCGGTTGCCATTTCGTGGAGGACGACCCCTAGGGAGAAGATGTCGGTGCGGTGATCGACCGGGCGGCCCGAGATCTGTTCGGGAGACATGTAGGGCACCGTCCCCAGCACGACGCCAGCCGCGGTGTCGCCCGCCGAGGTCAGCGTGGCGTCGGTGGGGTTGGCCGCGTGCTGCTCCTTTGCCAGGCCGAAGTCCAGGACCTTGACGCTGCCTTCGTTCGTGACCATGACGTTGGCGGGCTTCAAGTCGCGATGCACGATCCCTTTCTCATGCGCCGCGGCGAGCGCTGCGGCCAGGGCACCGGTAAGCTCGATGATTCGCTCGACGGGGAAGCCGCCCTCCGGGATGAGCCGGTCGAGCGACAACCCTTCCACCAGCTCCATGGTGAGGAAGTGGATGCCGTCGGCTTCTTCCACCGAGAAGATGGTGACGATGTGCGGATGGTTGAGAGCAGCGATGGTGCGGGCTTCCCGCTGGAACCGGGCTAGGCGCTCAGGGTCTTGCGCCATGTCGGCCGGCAGAACCTTGATGGCAACGTCGCGCCCAAGCTTGGTGTCGGTGGCGCGATACACTTCGCCCATGCCGCCGGCGCCAAGGGCTGCGGTGATCTTGTAATGGGCTAGCGTACGGCCGATCAGAAAGTGCCTCCCCGTAGACGGCCAGCCGTCCTTGGAGGGCTTGCCGTGGGACGAGCAGTGAGCCGATTCTACACGCGGGCAAGCACTGAAGGAGCCCGTTCGGTGACCGCTGGAGTATGATTCCCGTAATGGCTAAGAACCCACAGCCGTTCGACGTGGCATGTCCCTGCTGCGGCGCGCTGTTGAAGGTGGACGCGGCCACCAAGGCGGTGATTGCGCACACGCCGGCCAAGGCTCCCAAGACCTTCGAAGACCTGGACCAGGCCGCCCGCGCGCTGAAGGAGCAGGACAGCCGGCGCGAGTCCATCTTCCAGCAATCGGTGGAGGCGCAGAAGCACTCCGCGGACCTCCTGGAGAAGAAATTCCAGGAAGCCATGAAGCGCGCCAAAGAAGCTCCGGACAAGCCCCTCATCCGCGACATCGACCTGGACTAGCCCTTGCCGCAAGCCCTTCCGCCCACTGGCAGCGCGGTGAAGCGCGCGCCGCGTCCCGTGCTGCTGGGACATCGCGGGGCGCGGAAGGCCGCTCCCGAGAACACGCTGGCGGCTTTCGATCTGGCTCTGGCCCATGGGTGCGATGGCTTTGAGTTCGACGTACGCCGCACCGCCGACGGCGAGGCGGTGGTGCTGCATGATGCGACGGTAGCCGGGATGGAAGTCGCAGCCACCGAGTATGAGCAGTTGCGCCAAGCGCAGGGCGGCAAAGAAGGTCTGGGTCCGCCCACGCTCGAGCAAGTGCTGGCGCGCTACGCCGACCGCGCGGTGCTCGATATCGAGGTAAAGGTCCGCGGACTCGAGGAGCGGGTCGTGGGGCTGCTGCGCAAATATCCACCGCAGAGGGAATACGTAGTCTCCTCGTTCCACCCGGAAGTGCTGGTGGCGCTGCGCTTGAAGCAGGCCGACCTTCCGTTGGGCTTCATCTGCGAACGCTCCTACGCCCTGGTGGCGTGGCCCAAGCTGCCAATCAAGTACGTGATGCCGCGGCTGGACCTGATGACCAAGCGACGCATGGACAAGCTGCACAATGCCGGGAAAAAGGTCTTCGTGTGGACGGTGAATGAGCCGAAGGACATGCTGCGCCTGGCGGCGGCGGGAGCCGACGCCATCATTTCGGATGACACGGAACTCCTGGTAAGAACCCTGGGCCGGCGCGGCTGAATCGACCATGCCGCGGCGCGAGTTTGGCATCGCTATGGGACTCGGTTAGATTAGTTGCTCCATGCCTCCGACGCGAGGAGAACGTTTCGAGCGCGCCGTCGCCATCATGGAGCGCTTGCGCGCGCCCGGCGGCTGCCCCTGGGACCGCGAGCAGACGTTCGATTCCATCAAGCCCTACACGCTCGAGGAAACCTACGAGGTTCTGGAAGCCATCGACAACCGGGACTGGCAGGAACTGAGGGGTGAACTCGGCGATCTGCTGCTGCAAGTACTCTTCTACGCCGAGATGGCCAGGGAGGCCGGGCATTTTTCCATTGATGAAGTCCTGGACCGGTTGAGCCAGAAGCTGGTGGACCGGCATCCTCACGTCTTCGGCGATGTGAAGGCGGAAACGCCAGCCGACGTGCTGCGCAATTGGGAAACGCTCAAGGCGGAAGAGCAGAAGAAGCGGCTGGCCGAGCGCTCCGGACTGGCGGAGGAAGGGAAGGAGGAAGAGCCGCGGTCGGTGCTGGCGGGGGTCTCCTCTGCGATTCCGGCATTGCTGGAGGCACTGAAGCTGAGCTCGCGGGCGGCGCACGTCGGCTTCGACTGGCCCACCATCGAGGGCCTGTTCGAGAAGCTCGAAGAGGAAACGGGAGAACTGCGGCGCAACCTCGAACAATACCCCGCGCCGGGCCCGCGGCCGGAGTCCGCCGCCGGTGTAGCCGGGGCGCGCGGCACAAAGATCCCGGAAGAACTGCGCCACCGCCTGGAGGATGAGATCGGGGACCTGCTCTTCGTAGCGGCCAACCTGGCGCGCTATCTCTCGCTCGATCCCGAATCGGCGTTGCGCAAGACCAACCGCAAGTTCAAGCGGCGGTTCCAATGGCTGGAGGAAGAGTTGCGCCGCCGCGGACGCCGGCCGCAGGAGACGCCGCTGGAAGAACTGGAAGCGCTCTGGCAGCAGTCCAAGGAGCGCGAGCGGGGAGAGACGGAGCCGTGAGTCCCGAGGTCATCGTACGGCCCTGCCGCGGGCTGGAAGAGTACGGCGGCTGCATCGACCTGCAGAAAGAAGTGTGGAATTTTTCCGACCTGGACGTGGTCCCGCTGCGGCTGTTCGTGGTGGCGGAAAAGGTCGGGGGCCAGATCATCGGAGCGTTCGACGGCGAGCGCATGGTGGGCTTTGCCATGTCGGTGCCGGGCACGCGCGGCGGGCATCCCTACCTGCATTCGCACATGCTGGCGGTGCGAGAAAATTATCGGAATTCGGGGCTGGGGAGGCGGCTCAAGCTGGCTCAGCGAGAGGATGCGCTGGCCCGCGGCTTCGAGCTGATCGAGTGGACCTTCGATCCCCTGGAGATCAAGAACGCGCATTTGAACATCGAGCGCCTGGGCGCGATCACGCGGCGCTACACCATCAACCAGTACGGGACCACCTCGTCGCCGCTGCACGGCGGCCTGCCCACGGACAGACTGGTGGCAGAGTGGTGGCTGCGCTCGCGCCGGGTAGAGACTCTGCTCAAAACCGGCACGCGCCCCGACTTCGTCACCGAGAGGACCATCGAGGTTCCAGGCAAGATCTACGAATGGAAGGCGTCCGCGGACGATCGGGACAAGGCTCGCGAGGTGCAACAGCGCAACCGGGAGGACTTCCGGCGCGCGTTCGCCAGCGGCCAGTCTGTGCTGGGCTACGAGCGCGACGCCCAGGGCAACGGTCGCTTCCTTTTGGGACGGTGGGATGAGGAGTGGTCGTACGCGAGTAAGTAGCGGCCAGCAGTCAGCAATGAGCCAAACCAAGCCGGGGTCTGAAGTTCAAGGCTAGCTCATGAAGGTCAAGTCCATCACGCTGCGCGAAATCCGCATGCCGCTGGTGCATTTCTTTGAGACCAGCTTCAGCCGCGTCACGGAACGGCGCATCCTGCTGGTGATGGTGGAAACCGACGGGGTCCAAGGTTGGGGCGAGTGCGTGGCCGGCGAAGATCCGTTCTACAACGAAGAGTCGGTCGAAACCGCCTGGTACGTGCTGACGAAATATCTGGCCCCGGCGCTCCTGGGCAAAGAACTGGCAATCGCCGGCGACTGCGTAGCGTTGTTCTCCCGGGTGCGCGTGCATCGCATGGCCAAGGCGGCGCTGGAGAATGCGCTGTGGGACGCTGAGGCGCAGATCAAGGGAGTGCCGTTGTGGAAACTGGTGGGCGGGACGCGGCGGGAGATCGCGTGCGGCGTCTCCATCGGCATACAGGACTCGCTCGAGCAGTTGCTGGAGAAGGTCGAGAAAGAGCTGGCGGCGGGCTACCAGCGCATCAAGGTGAAATGCAAACCGGGGTGGGATGTCGAAGTATTCGCGCGCATCCGCGAGCGCTGGCCGGAAATCCTGCTGAGCTGTGACGCCAACTCGGCTTACACGCTGGATGACGCCGAGCATCTGAAGCGCTTCGACCAGTTTCGGCTGCTCATGATCGAGCAGCCGCTGTGGAACGACGACTTCTTCTTTCACGCCAGGCTGCAGAAGCAACTCGAGACCGCCATTTGCCTGGACGAAGGCATTCGCAACGCGCGTGACGCCGAAGCAGCGCTGGAGGTGGGCGCTTGCCGCATCATCAACATCAAGGTGGGGCGCGTGGGCGGGATGAGCGAGGCCATTCGCGTGCATGACACGGCGCGCGCTTGCAGGGTGCCGGTGTGGTGCGGAGGGATGCTGGAGTCGGGCGTGGGCCGCGTCCACAACGTGGCCCTCTCGACGCTCGAAGGCTTCTCGCTTCCGGGAGATGTCTCCGCCTCCAAGCGTTATTGGAAGGAGGACATCATCGAGCCGGAAGTGGAGGTGTCAAAACAGGGGACGATTGCAGTTTCCGACCAGCCGGGGCGCGGGTACGAGGTCAAGCAGGCATTGGTGGAGAAGCTGACAGTGAGGACGGAAGTGATTTGCTAGGAAGGTGGCGCTAGCACACTCCTGACTTTGGGCCTTGCGGAACGCGGGGCTGAAGCCCCGCTCTTCCACCCTACTTTCCCGCCACAATCCCGTTTTGCTTGCGCAGCAGGGCCACGCCTTCGGCGAGTGTGAGGTCGGCGGGGACACGGCGGAAATCGCTGACCGTCTGGCGGGACTGGATCTTCAGCGATTTGAACAGAAAGGCGCGGCCGGTGAAGTCGAGCGTCATCGCAGTGGTTTCCCACTTGCCGTCGGGCAGACGGGTCTGCTCGACGGTGAAACGGCCGCCCTTGTTGAGGTGGGCCAGCAATCCCCAGCCCACGTTGACGTCCTGCACCAGCGTGGCCTCGAAGCGGACGATGCGCTGCTCGTCTTCGTCGATCAGGATGGTTCCCTGCGCGCCTTTGAAGGCGATGGTCTCGCGCGTGGGTGGGTCGAACTCCGGATTGGGGCGGAACTTCAGACGAACCAGCGTTCCGCTGGGGCCTTGATCGTGGCCGTCGAGTTCGTAAAGGAAGGCGTCCGGCAGGGCGCTGAGCATGCTGCGCACGCGCTTGCGCTCTTCCTCCTGCTGGCGGCGGCGCTTGGCTTGCTCGCGCGGATCGGAGAGCAACTTGGAGATGCGGGCGTCGTCGCGGGCGCGCTGCTCGTCGGTGAGCGGGCGATCGTTGAACGCCACCAGCCGGGCCACCAGCCCGTCGCGGGTCATGACGATGTCCCGAATTTCGCTGTTCACGCCCGGTTTCTCACGACGCAAGCGGTAGATGTAGGCCGGGCCCTGGTCACTGTCCTTCAAGGTGTGGTCAATCGCCTTGCGCACCAGTTCCTGGGGAGATTCCGGGGTCTTGGGTTGCCCCCAGAGTCGCGACGGTGCGGTTAAGCAGAAGGACAACAGGCTCACTGTCAAAATCGCGAATGGCGTGGGTTTAAGGACCATGAGATGGCTACCGATTAGACGAAGCAGGGCGCGCCCGCGTTGCATCCCGGGTAATAACCTGCAGGCTCATCCCTGGATTTTCTCCTAATCCCGATTGCTCCGGGCCGAGGGCTTGGGTATAGTTCCGGATAAGCTATTCTATTCTGGCATCTTGCAGGTAAGTCAGTAGGAGTTCCGGAAAAGTGTAGCGCAACCTAATAGAGCTGGAGAGTGTCGATGTGGAAAACCCGCAAAGAGGATGAAAAACCGCCGTTGGCACCAACGCCGCCCTCACAGCCGGTGATGACGCCGGCTGCCGCGGTCCCACTTCCACCCAAGGAGACGCGTCCCATGGAAGCACCGAAGACTCCGGAGAATTTTCGAGCCGATGTTGCGCATATCGGAAAGTCCGTTGTGGTAAAAGGCGAGCTTTCCGGCAGCGAAGACCTGTATCTGGATGGGGAAGTGGAAGGCAGCATCGAGCTGCGCGACCACCATCTGACCGTGGGCCCACACGGCCGCGTGAAGGCCAACATCCATGCCAAGGATGTGGTCGTGCACGGCAAGGTGGAAGGACAAGTGCACGGCACCGAGCGCGTGGAACTGAAGAAATCGGCTGTGCTGGCGGGCGACATCATCACGCAGCGGATCGTGATTGAGGATGGCGCCTACTTCAAGGGAGCCATCGACATCCAGAAAGAACAGCCCGCCAAAGCCACGACCGCCACCCGGCGGGAGAGTGCCACGGCGGCTCCGAGCACGTCGGTGTCCTACAGCGTGCCCAGCGCCAACGCCGCATCCTCGGGCGGCCCGGGACTTTCCGCACCGGGCGTCGGCGGCCCGCAGGCGACGCTGAAAGGTCCCGCCAAGGAGTAAGCTAGACAGCCGGGCTTACGGGGCGCGGCAACACGCGCCCCGTCCTCCGCCCGTCCGCATGACCGAGAGTTCCCGCAACGTCACCCGCGGCCCCGAGCCGGAAGCCGCGCCCGCGCCTCCGTCGCCCACCGGGCGAGTCCCGCGGCATTCCACCGGCCTGGCCGAGTTCAGCCGCTACATCGAAGGGCAGGAGCACTTGCGTGTGCTTGACCTGGGCGCCACCTCACCCGCCAACATCAGCTATCTGATAGGCCTGGGGCACAAGGTGTACAACGAGGACATCCTGCTGGCGGCTGCGGATCCGCGCTACCGCGCTAAGGATGAGGAAGGCAAGCCCACGGTGGATGCCAACCGCTTCCTGGCTGAGAACCTGGACTACATGGCCGGACTGCTCGATGCGGCGCTCTGCTGGGACATTCCCGACTATCTTCCCGAGGCGCTGGTGCGGCCCGCGGTGGCCCGCCTGCAACGCGCTATGAAGCCGCGCGGCGTGCTGCTGTTCTTCTTTCACACCCGCGACGCGGGGCCGGACGCCCCCTACTATCGCTATCACCTGCGCGACCGGGAGAATCTGGAATTGCAGCGCGGCCCCGCGTTCCGCCTGCAGCGGGTCTTCCAGAACCGGCATATCGAGAACCTGTTCCGCGATTTCTCGTCGGTGAAGTTCTTTTTGGCGCGGGACAACATCCGCGAAGTGGTGGTGATCAAGTAGCCGTCGGGATGCGGGCGCGCGTGCGATCCACCAGCATCCGCGCCACGGGTGGCAAGCGCAACACTCCGGAAAGCAACGTGCGCCAGGGGCGGCCCATCTGCGTGACCCGGCGCAAGTGAGCGGCGTTGCGGAAGGCGGGTTGGAAGGCGCGTTCATAGGCGAGCCGATACCCGGCCGCGGCTGCCAAAACCGTTGTTTCGCCCGACCAGACGCCTTGCAGCGATTTCGCGGCCAGCATTCCACTGCCCAGGGCGATGGAGATACCGTCACCGGCAAAGGGGTCGATGAAGCCGGCCGCATCTCCGGCGTACAAGACGCCATCGCGCTCTGGAACCGGCTGTCGAAAAACGAGGGGAGCGGTGGCCACCGGTTCCGTGGCCGGTTCCCATCCCCTGCTGCGACGCCAGAGCCCGCGATGCCGCGCGAACACCTGGTCCAGGCTGCGGGCCGCGTCACTGCGCACCATGGCGCAGGCATTCACGCGACCGCTCCCTACGGGCTGCACTCCACAGTAGCCACCGTCGAAGAAGTAGAGATCGACGGAGGAAGGCGGACCGGCTTCCAGGAAGTGTCCCTTCAGGCCGATCCACATCGCGGACGCGCCGAGGTTTTCCTCGGACCGGTCGTGCAGCGTAAGGGCGGACCACCGCCCGGAAGCGTCGATGACGCTGCGTGCCAGAAAACTTCCGCTCGAAGTCAGGACCTCGAATGGGCCGCTGCCTTCAATGCTGTTGACGGAAACCGCATGGCGGGTATCCGCACCACGCGCCTTTGCCACTTTCCAGAGCGCCGCATCGAGATCGAAGCGCGGGATGGAGACAGCGCCGGGCCGCAGAGACGCGGTCCAGTCGTGCCGGTCGAGGAAGAAGCGGGCGCTCGGGATGCGCTCCGCTCGGTGCAACAGGTCGAGCGCAGCAGGCGACCCAGCACACAGACCTTCCAGCAGGGCCAGTCCCTCCGGGGAGACGAACTCCCCGCACACCTTGTGCCGCGGAAAACGACCTTGCTCCAGGAGCAGCGTTTTGCCTCCCATGCGAGCCGCGGTGATGGCGGCAGCCGAGCCCGCGGGTCCTGCTCCAATCACGACCAGGTCGAACAGCTCCGCCCGCTCCCCTAGTTGCGCCATGCGATGGCTCCCATGCGGAACAGGTAGTGCCGGCTGACTTCCACCCGGGCGGCACGCGTGCGGCGAAGGATGTGCTCGATTTCCTTCGGCGTGTACGAGCGCCAGACGGAAGCCACGCTGTCATGGCGGGTCAGGCGACTGCGAAAGAGCGGCCAGCCCGCGTACACCAGCGCCAGGTGCACAGGGTCGCGGCGCAGATCGTTCAGCAGCACGGCCCGGCGGGCCACGCGCAATCCCTCGTTCACGAAGGTGACGATCTCGGCCGGCTCGAGGTGGTGGACGAAGAGCGAACAGGTGACGAGGTCGAAACTGGAATCGGCGAAGGGAAGGGCCAGTGCGTCGCCGGCAACGTAACGTCCGTTCGGCTGCATATGAGAACGGGTCCGCTCAAGAAGCGTGATGGAGGTGCGGATGCCGCGTTTCCCCAGGTGGGTGGCCACGGACCGGGGAACGTCGCCGGAGGCGGAGGCGACGTCGAGCAGGGAAAGCTCAGGCGCAGAGTCGGCGACGCGGTCCACCAGGCACCGCGCGGTGCGGATGCCGCCGAACCAGCGATTGACGAGGCGCAAATCCACCAGCGAGGCGGCCACTTCGGCCGGCGTGCCGGAATCGGAATCGAGCAGTTCCGGCTTCACCACCCGCTTCATGCGCAGTCCTAGACGCTCGCCAGTTCTTCCTCGAGCAGTTGCTTGTTGTAAAGGTCGGTGTAGTAGCCGTTGCGGGCCAGGAGTTCGTCGTGCGTGCCGTATTCGACGATGCGCCGTTCGTGCAACACGGCGATTCGGTCGGCGTTGCGTACGGTGGAAACGCGATGCGAGATGAAAATCGTGGTCCGTCCCTGCATGATCTCGCGCAGATGATTGAGGATGCGCTCCTCGGTGTACGTATCCACGCTGGAGAGCGCGTCGTCCAGCACCAGGATGCGGGGATTGCGGATCAGCGCCCGCGCGATGGCGGTGCGCTGCTTCTGGCCGCCGGAGAGAGTGATGCCGCGCTCGCCCACCAATGTCTTGTACTTCTCCGGGAAGCTCTCGATCTCGGCGGCGATGCTGGCGCCTTCGGCGGCCCGGCGCACGTCTTCTTCGGTGGCGTCCTCCGCTCCGAAGGCGATGTTCCCGCGCACGGATTCACTGAACAGGAAGGTTTCCTGGGGGACAAAGCCGATGTTGCGGCGCAGAGCCTCCAGCGGAAAATCGGTGATGGGCCGCCCGTCCAGCAGGACGCTCCCGGCGGGTGCGTCGTAAATGCGGGGGATCAGGCTGACCAGCGTGGTCTTGCCTGAGCCCACCGGGCCCACGATCGCCAGGCTCGAACCCGCGGGAACCCGGAGGCTTACGTCCTCCAGCACGGGAACTCCGTTGTACGCGAAGGAGAGATGGCGGAATTCGAGCTCGCCGCGCACCGCACGCGGGGCATCGGGCAGGCGCGCGGTATCGGAATCCACGATGGTCGGTTTCTGGTGGAGGATCTCATTCAACCGTCCCAGGGAAGCCATGCCGCGCTGAAAGATATTGATGACCCAGCCGAAGGCGATGATGGGGAAGGTGAGCTGCACCATGTAGATGTTGTAGGCCACGAAGTCGCCCACGCTCATCCGACCCAGCAGGACCTCCCGACCGCCCAGCCAGAGGACCAGCACGATGGCCACGCCCAGCATGGCCTCCAGCGTGGGCCACAGCATGCCCATCAGGCGCACCAGTTTGAGGCTGCGCGCAATGTATTCGCGGTTGGCTTGCTCGAAGGCGGCGATCTCAGCCTCCTCCTGCGCATAGGCGCGGACCACGCGGGCGCCGGCAAAGTTTTCCTGGGCGCGGGCGGAGATCTCCGAGAACATGGCCTGAATGCGCTCGAAGCGCTCATGGATGCGCCGGCCGAAGTACTGCACCACGATGCTCACGATGGGCAGCGGCAGCACGGCAAAGAACGTGAGCCGTGGGCTGAGCGCGGTCATGAAGATGAGCGCGCCAGCCGTGAATACGATGGTGTTGGCGGTGTACATGATGGCCGGGCCCAACAGCATGCGCACCGCGTTGAGGTCGTTGGTGGCGCGGGCCATGATGTCGCCGGTGCGCGTCCGCTGGTAGAAGGAGTAGGAAAGGCCTTCCAGATGGCGGAACAGGTCGTTGCGCAGGTCGAACTCGATGTCGCGCGAGATGCCGATCACCACCCAGCGCGTCAGGAATTGGAACACGCCCTTGGCCAGGGCCACGGTGATGATCAGCAGCGACCACTGCAGCAGCTTTTCGCGGGTCATGCCGAGTTGCAGGTCATCCATGGCGCCACGGATGACCTGCGGGAACATGATCCAGATGCCATTCTGCAGCAGAACGGAGAGGGCGCCGAAAGCCAAACCGCGCCGGTACTTCAGCAGATACGGCAGCAGCGGTCGCAGACTCTCGATCATGCTCGGTTTCCCCTCGATCCTAAGCAGTGCAAACCAAATGGCTCCGTAACTACGTCGGCAGCCGGAGGATCAAGTATCCGCCGACCAGTGCGAACAACAGGTCGGGCGACCACGCCGCCAGGAAGGGAGGCAACTGACTGACGTTGCCCACCGCTTCGAGCAGTCCCGAAGTCGCCCAGTACACCACTGCGATGCCCAGGGCCATGGCCACGCCCCCCAGCGCGCCGCGGCGCCCCACCGAGAGCGCGAAGGGTACGGCCAGCACCGCCATCACCAAAGTGATGGCGGGAAAAGCGAACTTCTTGTGCCATTGCACACGCAGCCGTACGGCGTCGAAGCCGCTCTGTTCCAGATCGCGAATGTAAGCGCTGAGTTCGCGGAAGTCCATCTCCGAGGATTGCTTCACCTCTTTGCGAAAATAGGTGGGCGGTTCATCAAGCGCCTCGAAGGTGGCCACGTCGAACGTGCGGTATTCCTCGATGGCGGTTCCGCGAAAGGCGCGCGTCCATCCCTGCTTGAACAGCCACTTGGCCAGCTTCGGGTCCCACTCGGCGCGTGCGGCATAGACACGGCGCGTGATTTCGAAGGTGGAAGGATCGAACAGGAACACCGAGACTCCGCCCATCTGGAATCGGTCCGGGTCAAAGAATTCGTAGTAGTAGATGCTGGAGTGTTGGCCGAAGATCCACTTGCGGTCGGGCCGAAGATAGGTCTGGGCCGGCTTGCCCTTGATCTGGTTCCAGAGCGCGTCCTGGCGGGTGTTGGCTTCGGGCAGGTAGAAGTGGTCGAAAAAGAAGAGCCCCGCGGAAAATACTCCCGCCAGGATCAGCACCGGCATTGCCACTCGATAGATGCTGATGCCGGTGGCCTTGATGGCCACGATCTCGCTGTTGCGTTCCAGCAGGGCAAAAGTCACCAGCACGGCGATCAGCACCGCCAGCGGAGTCATCTGGTAAACCAGTGAGGGAACGAAATTCACCACGAACTCGGCCACGGTGACCACGGGGACGCGGTTGCGCAGCACGTCGCCCCACATCTCGAAGAACGTGAACACCACTCCCAGCACCAGGAAGCCGGCCAGCACCAGCAGGAAATAGGCGAAGAAGTCGCGCAGCACGTAGGTGTCGAGGAGCTGAGGAAAATCCAGGTCGAACACGCGCCGGCGGCCGGCCAGGCGGTCGGGGGCGGTGGGCACCTTCGCTTCCGCGGCCGGGGGCTTGTGCCGGAACCGGTGTACCAGGCTCCGCCAAAAGCGCTCCAGGGGCTGGTGGTCCACGCGCCAAAGCAGGATCGCCCCGCCGGCGAAGAACACCAGGTTGGCCAGCCAGGCGCCCAGCGCGGGCGGCAGCTTTCCCTGGCGAGCCAGCGAGATTCCAAACAGAGAGACCACGTAGTAAAGAAAAACCAGGGCGATGGTCAGGACGAACCCGGTGGACTTGCCGCCCTTGTGGGCCGCGAGACCCAGAGGAATCCCCACCATGGCCAGCACCAGGCAAGCGGTGGGCAGCGCCAGACGGCGATAGAACTCGATCTCTTGCGCACGGCCGCGGCGGTCGTTCAGTTGCTGTCCCCGCTGCAACAGCTCCAGCGTCCCCATCTGCGCCAGCAGGCGATTCTCCCGAGGCTGGGCCGTTCGTTGCGGCAGGAGCAGAGGCAGGTCCGACACCGAGAAGTTGGTGATGGAGTATTCCTTGGGACGGCGCGGGTCGGTCTCATGCTGCGCGCCATTCCGCAGATGGAGCCGGATGCGCTCGGTGCCGTCCGTGACCGCCGTGCCTTGCTCGGCCAGCGTGATCTTGGGCGAGGAAGGCGTGGATACGTCCGCCAGGAAGATGCCCCGCCAGACCGCGGCCTCGCCGGCACGGGCGTCCTGCACGTAGAGCACATGGTTGGCGATGTTCTCGTAGAAGACGCGTGGCTGCACCGCATAGGCCGCTTCCGAACTCTTGAGCCGGTCTTCCAGCTCTGCCAGCGCGGCCGACGCCCTGGGGGCAACCACCACGGTGTTGAGGAGCGCAAGCAACCAGGCGGAAACGGCAAAAATGGCCACGATGAGAATGAAAGCAGTGGCGCCGATGCCGCTGGCGCGCATGGCCGTGACTTCGCTGTCGGCCGCCAGTCTGCCCAAGCCGATCAGGATGCCCACCAGCACTCCCATGGGAATCGTGAAAGTCAGGGTGGAGGGCAGGATGAGCAGGAAGATTTCAAAGACGCTGGACAGGGGTGCGCTATTGCGAACCACCAGCTCCAGGATGCGTCCCACGTCGCGCATGAAGAGCACGAACGTGAACAAGGCCGCTCCCAGGGCGGCGTGCGCGAGCACTTCGCGCAGAATGTACCGGGTCAGGATGCGCACGGTGTACCGCTGAACCCTTGCAGTCTAGCACGGTGAAATAGCCGCCCCGCGCCCTCCTGATGCGCCAGACAACTTGCGTCGCCGCCCGACCTTCAGGTACTACTGCCAAGGAAAGGGACCTGCCTACAGGCCTCCATGGGCCGCTTGCGCGTCGTCTTCCTCTGGCACATGCACCAGCCTTTTTACAAGGACCTGGTGGCGGGCGAGTACCGCCTGCCATGGGTGCGGCTTCATGCCCTGAAGGACTACTACGGCATGGTGAAGCTGCTGGATGAGTTTCCCGCCGTTCATCAGACCTTCAACTTGGTGCCCTCGCTGGTGGTGCAGCTTCAGGACTACGTGGAGGGCACGGCCCGTGATCCCTTCCTGGATGTAGCCGCCAAGCCCGCCGAAGAACTGACCCCGGAAGAAAGGCGCTTCGCATTGGAGTACCTGTTCCAGGCCAATCCCACGCACATGATCGGGCGCTATCCGCGCTATCGCCAGCTTTGGGAAAGCTTCCGCTCCGCGGGAGAGAACCCAGAGCGCACGTCGAAGGCCTTCGGCGCGCAGGACTTCACCGATCTGCAGGTGCTTTCCCAACTGGCCTGGTTCGACGAGTTCTTCCACGAGGAGCCCGAGATAGCGGAATTGGCGCGGAAGGGAAGCGGCTTCGGCGCCGACGATCAGCAGTTCATCGTGGCGCGACAGAAGGAATTCATGGGCAGAGTTCTGCCCGCCTATCAGGACGCGGCGCAGAAAGGGAGCATCGAACTCTCCTGCTCGCCGTTCTATCACCCCATTCTGCCACTGCTGTGCGACACCGAGATCGCCCGCGCGGCCTCCCCGGGATTGCCGCTGCCGCAGGCCCGGTTCCGCCATCCCGAAGACGCGGCCGAGCAGTTACGACGGGCGGTGGAGTTTCACGCCAAGACCTTCGGAAAGCGCCCCCGCGGCGCCTGGCCCTCGGAAGGAAGCGTCTCGGAGGAGGTGCTGGCTTTGGCGCAACAGGCCGGGCTCGAGTGGGTGGCTACCGATGAAGGCATCCTGGCCCGGACGCAAGGAAGCGGCTTTCCGCGCGATGGATCGGGCCGCTTGCTTCCGGGAGGCTCCGAGCGACTCTACAACCTCTACCGCTATGAGAAGGACGGCGCCCGCATCCATGTCCTATTTCGTGACCATACTATCTCCGACATGATCGGGTTCGTCTATGCCGGCGTCCCGGCCGAGGTGGCCGCGTCCGAGTTCATCCGAAGGATCAAGGAATCTTCGCAACCGGTTCTGAATACAGGGCGGGATGCCGTGGTCTCCATCATTCTGGACGGAGAGAATGCGTGGGAATACTATCCGCATTCGGGACGTGACTTCCTGCGCCGGTTGTACGCCGGCATCAGCGGAGACCCAAGCATGGAGGCGGTCAGCGTTTCGGAGGCGATCGATCGGCACTCCGATTTTGGACGGCTGGGAGGAATCGCTCCCGGCTCCTGGATCAACGCCAACTTCGAAGTGTGGATCGGACCGCCAGAGGACAACCGCGCCTGGGAATATCTCTCGGCGGCTCGCAAATTCTACCAGGAGGCGGCTCCTGCCGCTGCCGAGGCAGACCGGCGTCTGGCTTGGGAAGAAATCCTCATTGCTGAAGGGAGCGATTGGAACTGGTGGTACGGTCCTCATCATCACTCCGCGAATGACCGCGAATTCGACGAGCTCTACCGCAAGCATCTTTCCAACGTGTATCACCTCCTGGGTGCGACACCGCCGGAATCGTTGGCGCAGCCTATCGCGCGCTTCGAGATCCGGCCCTGCATGGTTTCGCAGACGGCCTTCATTTCGCCGAAGATTGACGGCGAGATGAGTTCGTATTTCGAATGGCTGGGCGCTGCCTCCTGCGTGGCCGATCGCCGCACCTCCGCCATGCACGGCAAGCAGTACGTTCTGGGCTCGATTCACGCCGGCCTGAACGACACCGCTCTGTTCGGCCGCCTGGACTTCGTCGGCGGGGTTGCGGAGGGGGAGCTCGAAGTGGTCATCAAGGTCGAGTCCACGGAGGCGGGTTCGGATCAGATCAAGCAGAAGCTGCTCATAGAAATCTCGGTTCAAGACCGTGCGCTCGCGAGTTGGAGAGTGCGGCGCGGCGATGAGCATCCCGGGCATGAAGAGGAAACGCCTCAGCCGCCCTCCGGGCTCGTCGTCCAGCTGCACAAGGTGCTGGAGTTCGCCCTGCCCTTGGCGGAATTAGGGGCTACGCGCGGGAATCGCGTTCGCTTGCGTTGCAGCGTCTGGCGTGACCACCTGCCGGTGGACGCTCTGCCCCTGGAGGGATGGCTCGACCTGGATGTGATCAGTGAGGAAGAACTCGCGGCGCGAGCCTGAACGCCCGGCCGCGAGTTCCCGTTCCTACTTGCCTTCGCTCGAAGCCGTGATCAGCATGGGCCGGCTCAGCTCCATAACGATCTCGGAACCGGCTGGAAGCTCAGCGGTCTTGCGCTTGGTCAGCCAGTGGGTCACCGTGGCAGCCGCTCCGATGGTGGCTCCCACGAGCGCGCCCTTACCGCCGCCGGCAATGGCGCCTACCGTCATTCCGGCGCCGGTACCCGCGGCGATTTCGAGCTTGTCGCCCTTACTGGCGCCCTGGCCCTTGATCTGACCTTCTTCAGTAACCTCAGTCTTGGTGGAGCGATCGGTGTCCACGACGACGGCGTTGAAGTCATAGCGTTCGCCATTGGGTAGCGTGAGCAGGTTCGGACGCAGGTGAATCGTCGGACGCCCTTTGACGCGCCGCGGTTCCGAAACCGAGACGATCTGGCCTTCGATCGCGGAGCCCACCGGAATCACCGGCTTGCCATCCACTACCACGGCCTCCGTGACGCGCCCGGCAAACGTATCGCCGGCCTTGCTGCCGGAAGTGGAAATGGTGGTTTCCAGCTTCATGCGGACGCCGGTGCCGGAGGGCAGAGAAAGCGCTTTGGGGGTGTCCTGGGCGATGGCGCAGGGAACCATCAGCCCCAGGAGAAGCAGCAGGACAGCCAGCTTTTTCATTCCTTACCTCCTAAGGTCGGCTTGAAGTGTTGGGTTTGGAAGCTCCGATCTGACGGGCCGCTTCCAGAAAATCTGCCACCGGGGACCGTTCGTGCTGATTGCTGCCGACAAAGGCCCAGCGAATGGTCCCTGTAGGCGCGATGACGAAAGTCGCGGGGCGGGCGATGTTGAAGGCATCCACTCCGATGCGGTGGTAGATGCCGTAGGCTTTCGTGACTTGCCGATCTTCGTCCAGAAGAAAGGGAAACGAGACCGGATGTTCCTCCAGATATTTCTCCGGTTTGAACATGCCGCCGCGCTTCTCCGCCGCGATGTAAAGCAGGGAAGCGCCGGTGGCGTCGATCTCCGGCTTGCGCGGCTCCAACTGAGCCATGCGCCTGGCGCAGTTGGGTCACCAGGTGCCTCGCAGGAATTCCAGGATCACAGGACCGCGGGCAAGCTCCGCCGCCAGAGAGAAATCACCCGTTCGGTTGGCCGCGGCCAGGGTGAAGTCTGGCGCGCGACCGCCCACTGCGAGGGTCTCGGAGGAGCGAGCCATCTGGCGCTGACTGTAAAACACCCATGAAACCGGGACAATAGCCAACCAATCCGCGGAACCATGCAAGATACTCCGGGTCGGCCGGTCTTCAGCGGGAAGCGCTTTGCCGTGCGCGGAGGCGTTGCGGCGCGTAGCATATAATCGGCCACCCCGGAGAGAGACGAATGAAGAACTCCAGCCCCACCGCGATCGCTGCCATCCGCGCTCGCGAGATTCTGGACTCGCGCGGCAACCCTACGGTCGAAGCGGACGTGATCCTCAGCTCCGGGGCGATGGGACGCGCCGCCGTACCCAGCGGGGCCTCCACCGGCGAGCACGAAGCCATGGAGCTGCGCGATGGCGACAAACACCGTTACCTGGGCAAAGGCGTGCAGAAAGCGGTACAGAACGTGCGCCGTGAGCTCGGACCGGCTCTGGAAGGCATGGACGCATCCGAACAGCGCCGCCTCGACGAGCGCATGCTGGAACTGGACGGTACCCGCAACAAGTCCGGCTTTGGCGCCAATGCCATCCTGGCGGTGAGCATGGCGGCCGCCCGTGCTGCGGCCGCGCAGCTTGGGATTCCGCTGTATCGCTATCTGGGCGGCATGAACGCCAATCTGCTGCCGGTACCCATGATGAACATCCTGAACGGGGGCGCCCACGCCGACAACAACGTGGACTTCCAGGAATTCATGGTCATGCCGGTGGGCGCGTCCTCGTTCCATGAAGCACTGCGCTGGGGCGCGGAGACGTTCCACACCCTGAAGGGAGTGCTCAAGAAGCGCGGCTACAACACGGCTGTAGGCGACGAAGGCGGTTTCGCTCCTTCGCTGAAGTCGAACGTGGAAGCCATCGAGCTGATTCTGGAAGCCGTGCAGGCGGCCGGCTACAAGGCGGGCGAGCAGATTGCCATCGCGCTCGATCCGGCTTCGAGCGAGTTCTTCTCGGAAGGCAAGTACGTTTTCAAGAAGTCGGACAAGTCGGTGAAGACCAGCGAGCAGATGGTGCGCTTCTGGTCGGACTGGGCCAAGCAGTATCCCATTGTGTCTCTCGAGGACGGTTTGGCCGAGGACGACTGGGAAGGTTGGAAGATCCTGACCGACGAATTGGGCGACCGCATTCAATTGGTGGGCGACGATCTGTTCGTCACCAGCACGGAGCGGCTCGGGCGGGGCATCGAGCAGGGCGTGGCCAACTCCATCCTCATCAAGGTGAACCAGATCGGCACCGTGAGTGAGACGCTCGACGCCATCGAGATGGCCCACGGCAATGGCTACACCGCCGTCATCTCGCATCGCTCCGGCGAGACCGAAGACACGTTTATCGCCGACCTGGCCGTGGCCACCGGCGCCGGCCAGATCAAGACCGGCTCCGCCTCACGCACCGACCGCATCGCCAAGTACAACCAGTTGCTGCGCATCGAGGAAGAACTGGGCCGCGCAGCCAGGTTCCTGGGCATTGAGGCGGTAAATTACGGCGA